>JAQUYQ010000068.1 GCA_028691795.1 Herbinix sp. | reverse complement strand
GATCGTCCTGAAATCTTCGGCAGACTGACAAATAGAATATCTCATTTCCACCTAAGCGAGAAACTACGTTATCAACATTGATACCAATTTCTTTTAATCTCTGAATCATTATTTCCATACGGATATCCCTTTCTCCTTAGTACTTTAAATTCTCATAATTTATCCTATTTCATCAGAATGAAATTTTCCTTTTGTAGCTATATCCTGTAATATAGTAAAAGCACTATCAAAATTTATAGACTTTGTAATATGATAATCCATACCGCATTCCAAACTCAATTGATTATCTGAAAAATCATCCGCTGTTAGCGCTATAATACAAACTTCTTTCGAATCAGGATGATCAGAGCTTCGAATCGCCTTCGCAGTTTCATATCCATTTAATTTTGGCATTTGCAGATCCATGAGAATCATATCATAATAACCTTCTTCTGAAGCTTCAAAGAATTCTAAAGCCTCATATCCATTTGTTGCAGTTTCCACCTTTAAATTAATATTTTTCAAAAGATCACCGGTTATTTCCCGATTAATTTCATTATCATCTACAATCAGAATACGCTTACCTAAACAATCGTACTGGTTTGAATTTATTTTTTTATCTTTAGTTGCTTCTAATTTAGGTGGACTCGGATTATTATAAAATACAATATTTATTGTAATGGTAGTTCCAACATTAACCTTACTTGTAACCTTAATATTACCTCCCATTAAATCAATTAGTTCTTTCGCTATCGTCATTCCAAGACCAGTGCCACCGTATTTTTTTGATATTGAATTATCCTCTTGATCAAATGGTACAAAAAGGTGTGTTAAATACTCTTCACGCATGCCCTTACCGGTATCTGAGATTACAAAAGAATAATGCACTTTATCAATATTCTTTTCAACTTCAGATACCTCTAGTCTTATTTTGCCTCCCGGCGGTGTAAATTTTATTGCATTTGAGACACAGTTTTCTAATATCTGTACTAATCGCAGACTATCACCTAACAGGTAGTCTTCCGTAATATTTTTCATAATGAAAGTATATTCCTGAAAGTTTAATTCAGCCTGTGTATTCATGATAGCGGAAAACGATTTTAATATTTCGCTTAGGTGAAAGGGTTCATTCGCCAATATTAATTTATCACTGTCAATTTTTGAAATATCAAGAATATTATTAATTAAAGTTAAAAGATTTTTGGAAGTTGAATTGATTTTACTTAAGTAGTTTTGTATTTTCATTCTATCATCTAGGGAATTTGAAGCAATCATAGTCATACCGATAATTCCATTAATTGGAGTTTTTAATTCATGACTCATATGGGATAAGAAAACTTTTTTTGCTTCATTTGCCTTTTGAAGATTATACAAAGCATCCTCTAATGCTTTCTGGGTCCTCTTTTCCTTGGTTATATCGGTGGTAATACATATATACCTTATAATACTTTTATGCTTGTAAATCGGATATACCCTAATCATAATCCAACATTTTCTTTTTGAAATCGGTTTAATATATTCAAAATCTTCTTCTAACATTTTCATATCTTCTGATGATGAAAATAGATTTAAAACCTTGCTTCTTTTATTCTCAGGTATATATTCCAGAATTTCCAAGCCCCCATGCATTAATACATCTCTATTAATTTCAAGTGTCTTTTCAAAATTTGGTGATATATATTTACATTTTTTTTGTATTGCATCAAAAATGCAAAATACATTGTCTTCATTCGAACCGATTGTATCAAAAAGCTCTTCCCTATAATATAACTCATTATTATCTCCATTAACTTTTTTCTTAAAATAGAGTGTAATAATAATGATACCTATAGTTATTATGATGAAAAAAATTGTTATGATATTAATAAAAAACTTATTATAATTTACTTGATTTAAAAGGAATATTATATTCAATTCGAATCCTCATTTATCTTTCGTATTATACTTAATTTAAAGTAGATATTAATTGTAAAACAAGTGGCTAATTTATTAATACAAGTAAGAATTACTATATCAACCAATAATATGCAAAGTAGAATTTCTTTCAATATAAAAGTTACTTTAAAAATATAATCGCTTTGATTATAAAGTCTTTTTCAAAATAATATTTCTTTCATAATAAAGTCTTCTATTAATATAATGTTTTCCTTCAAAAAGTCTCAAGCATATAATTAAAAGCCTCTTACAAAATAGAAATCACTACTAACAAGATAAATTGGTATTTGTAGTTATTATAAATAAAAACTAAAATTATAATAATATCTCTGAATCTCATAATTAAAAGCCTCTTACAAAATGTAATCACTACTAGCAAGATGAATAGATGTTTGTAGTGAATTACAAATAAAACACTAAAAGTATAATAATTTCTACTTCTAGTGTTTTATTTGGTATAGACAAATTATTAACTTATTTAATTCGTAATGTAATTATTATGAATTATACAGGGTATGCCTTGTTTGCTTTATCAGCAGCTGTTACATCGATACCTGTTTTTTGTGCTTGACGATATTTGAAGAAATCAAGAGCAACCTGAGGGAATAACGCATACGATAATACATCCTCATCCTGTTCCTTCCAATCTGCTATTTCTGCTTCTATTTTATGAAGCTCAGGCTCAATTAAATCAGCCGGACGGCAGGTAATCGGTTTTTTGTCTCCGATAACTTTCTTCTGAACTTCCGGATTAAATGGTTTAACTGTCTGTCCATATTCACCTGATAATATTGCCTTTGTTTCTTTTGTTACCATTTTATAACGTTCTCCAGCTAATACATTAAGTACAGCCTGAGTTCCAACTATCTGGCTGGAAGGAGTAACAAGCGGAGGCTCACCAAAGTCTTTACGAACTCTCGGAACTTCCTGCAATACTTCATAATACTTATCTTCCTGTTTCTGTTCCTTTAACTGAGAAACAAGATTGGATAACATACCACCCGGAACTTGATATAAAAGTGTTTTGATATCAACACCCATAACCTTAGGATTAAGTAGTCCAGTATCAAGTGCTTTATCACGAAGAGGGCGGAAATAATCCGCAATCTCAGCCAAGACATTCTGATCATAACCGGTGTCATATGGCGTTCCTTTGAAGGTTTCAACCATAACTTCCGTTGCAGGCTGGCTTGTGCCCATTGCAAATGGTGACATTGCTGTATCAATAATATCACAACCGGCCTCAACTGCCTTTAAATAAGTCATTCCGGCAACACCGCTGGTATAATGAGTATGAAGATCAATCGGTATACTTACGGCAGATTTTAATGCACTAACCAATGAAGTTGCTTCATACGGTACTAAAAGTCCAGCCATATCCTTAATACATATAGAGGATGCACCAAGCTCTTCTATTCTCTTAGCCATCTTTACATAATAATCGGTTGTATAAGCATCACCTAAGGTATAAGAAATAGCAATTTGTGCGTGACCTTTTTCTTTATTTGTAGCTTTAACTGTACTCTCTAAGTTACGAATATCATTTAATGCATCGAAGATACGAATGATATCAATACCGTTTGCAAGTGATTTCTGTACGAAATATTCTACAACATCGTCAGCATAGTGGCGATATCCAAGAATATTCTGACCACGGAAAAGCATCTGAAGCTTTGTATTTTTAAAGCCTTTTCTAATTTTTCTTAATCTTTCCCATGGGTCTTCTTTAAGGAAACGTAAGGAAGCGTCAAAGGTTGCGCCGCCCCAACATTCCACTGCATGATAACCTACTTTATCCATGGTTTCAAGAATGGGAAGCATTTCTTCTGTTGACATTCTTGTTGCAATCAGGGATTGGTGGGCATCACGCAATATAGTTTCGGTTATTTTAACCGGTCTTTTTACTTGCTCTGCCATTACTCTACCTCCTGTTAATGTTTTTGGTTAGTTTAATGTAGCCAACAAAGTTGCAGCTTCAACTGCCTGACCTGCAGTTACATTAATGCTTGCTATAACACCATCCTGAGGTGCGACGATTTCATTTTCCATTTTCATTGCTTCCAGAATTAAAATAACCTCACCTTTCTTCACTGCCTGTCCGATTGCTGCTTTTACAGTAATGATTTTTCCAGGCATAGGTGCACTTACTTTAACACTTCCTGCACTACCACCAGCGGCTGGTGCTGCGGCAGGTGCTGGAGCTGCGGGTGCCGCAGCCGGAGCTGCTACAGGTGCAGGTGCTGCTGTATAAACCGGAGCTGCTACAGGTGCTGCAATTCCTTCTTGAACTGATACATTATAAGTGTTTCCGTTTACTGTTATTGTATAATATTTCATTGTGAAATCCTCCTTGTTTATTGGGCACCAAAAAGGTGTCTTCTTTATACATTAATAAAATCAGCTATTCGTTAATTAAATTACCTGTTTACTTTACGAATGGATCGTACTACTAATCCATCAGCCGGTACAGCATCACCCATGGATGCATAAATCGCAGCCGTTATTACAGCCACCAGTTCATGATCCCCAACCAGCTCACCATGATTATTACTAACAATTTGTGTGATAGCATTATCAACAGAATTGCTTTTATTCGCTGTATTAACTGAAGCATTATTCATAAGATATGACTTAATATTCATTAAGTAAGCTAATGCAATCAGGAGCAGTACTGCTAATACAACCACTACACCGAACAATGTATTTATACTAATATAGCTTTTTAAGTCGGAGAGAACAACTGCTTGGCTGTTAACTACATGCTCAAATATACCCATAATCTCACCTCATTCTATATGGTGCCATGCTTTTTGGCAGGGCGGTTTTCTCTTTTTGTGAAGAGCATTTCAAAGGAATAAATAGCATGTTTACGAACCATATCAGGTTCAATAATGCTGTCAACATATCCGCGTTTCGCGGCTGCTTCTGCACTGGATTGCAGCGCAGCATATTCTGCTGCTTTATCCTTTATCGCACTGGAGGCTTCCCCATCATACATAATCTGGGCTGCCAAATCAGCGTCCATTGTACCAATCTGCGCAGTAGGTAAAGCAAATACCAAATCCGCTCCGATATGTTTTGAATTCATAGTAATATAAGCGGAGCCAAATGCCTTCCCAACGATTACATTAACCTTCGGAACAGTTGCATTTGCAAAAGCATAGGTTAATTTTGCAGACGCCTTTGCAATGTTTTTCTCTTCCTCGATTGATGCTTTATATCCGCTAACATTCGTAAGTGTTAATACAGGAATGTTAAAGGCATCACAGAAAGTAACAAAGCTTGCTGCTTTATCGCAGCCACCTGCTGTTAAGGTTCCATCAAAGCGCTCAGATACTTTATCTGCATCATCTAATATTTCTGTACGATTAGCTACTGCTCCAACAGTAACTCCATTTAATCTTATAAAACCGGTTACCATTTCCCTAGCATAATCCGGCTTTATTTCAAAGAAATAATTGCTGTCGGAAATATCAATTAAAGCCTTTTTTGAATCATTAACTTCCGTAGTAAATGCAGGAAGCAGACGATTTAAATCATCTGTACATTCATCAAAAGAAGCGTCATCTTCATTATTTGTAGGTAAAATTATAATTAAATCACGAATTTTACTGATCACATCCGCTTCAGTTTCTCCAACGTAATCTACCAAACCGATTTTTGCTTGATATACAGCCTTAGATGTATCACATTTATCTTTGCTATTTCCAACTAAAGCATTTGGGGAATTTACGAATAATCTGGCTTGTTTTCCCTCCATAAAAGAAAAGTCACTTAAAGAAGCCACAACAGCTAAGCCACCGCCACAGTTACCAAACACAGCGGTTATCTGAGGGATGATACCGGAAGCTAACGTCTGCTTCAAATATATCTCTCCAAAGCCATTAAGGGCATCGGTTGCTTCCTGTAATCTAAGTCCAGTTGAATCAACCAGGCCTATAACAGGTGCTCCCACTTTAAGTGCCAAATCATAAATATGTGCTATTTTTTTTGCGTGCATTTCACCGATAGACCCACCCATTGAAGTTGCATCTTGACTATATACATATACAAGATTTCCATCAATCACACCATAACCGGTAATAACGCCATCAGCCGGGGTTTCCTTCTGCTGAAGATTAAAGTCTGTACTTCTTTTTGTAACGAAAGCGCCGACTTCAACAAAACTATTGTCGTCAAGCAAAGAAGTAATTCTCGCTCTTGCTGACAATTGTGCTGTACTGCTCATTTTCAGCCCTCCATTTTCTATTGTTATATAAATCAATTCTCTGCCGAGTATAATTGTATATTAATTAGTATAAAAAGGCAAGGATAAATTAAATAAATTAGGTGTATTATGACATTTTTTTGTTAATTAATTTACAATTTTCTTTATTTTACCAATTTCAAATCCTTTTCGATAAAGGGAAGCCATTAATTTTTGTTTTTCTCCAGGACTTAAAGTCTCAGGAGATTTTGTCTTCTTAGCAACTGCTTTTCTTATTGCTGTCAATTCAGCATCCTCATTAGACTCAGTATTATCATATTCACTCTGAAATATCTCATCAATGATATCCTTAGAAATACCTTTATGAAGTAATTCGGTTTTAATTACTAGTTTACTCTTTGAATTCATTCTTGCTCTCACATAAGAAGCTGTATACCTTTCATCATTTAGATATCCGTATTCAGCGACATATGCTAAAGTGTTTTTTACAATATCTTCAGGATATCCTGCATCCGTAAGTTTTATTCTCAGCTCCTGTTCCGTACGGTCCATAAACTTTAATATAGCAAGAGCCTTCTGTTTTGCACGTCTGTAAACTGTATCCTCTAATATTTTTTCATAACATGTTTGGGATATCACCGTTTCTTCCTTAAGTCCAAAGTTCTCAATATCTTTCTGATATAATAAGAAGGCATACGAATCATCAATGTATACCTTTACTTTTGATTGCTCTAACTCTTCCAGTCGTGTAACAATCATATTATTTGCTCCTTTGCTATCACTTTATTATGCATAAAGGCTGTCCGAAAGAAATACTTTTGAATAGGTTCCCGATTATCGGTATCCCATCTACCAGTTATTTTTCCTTTGACAGCCTGTTAATTTAATATAAACATTATAGAATACTTAACTTTATACAATTACTGCATCAAGATAAAGATTATTATTCCAATACCTCATTATAATTCTTAGTTGGAGCCAATGTATATTTCTCTCTGACTTTGGTTTCCACTTCAGCAAAAATCTCCGGATTATCGATTAAGAATTGTTTTGCATTCTCTCTTCCTTGTCCAATCTTTGAATCATTATATGCATACCATGCACCGCTCTTTATAACAATGCTTGCATCTGCAGCCAAATCTAGGACATCACCTTCTCTTGAGATACCTTTACCAAACATGATATCAAATTCTGCTTCCTTAAATGGAGGTGCTATCTTATTCTTAACAACCTTGACTCTAGTTCTGTTTCCTACTACTTCTCCACCCTGCTTTAAAGCTTCAATTCGTCTTACATCTAACCGAATGGAAGCATAGAACTTTAACGCACGGCCGCCAGTTGTAGTCTCAGGACTTCCAAACATAACACCTACCTTTTCACGAAGCTGATTGATAAATACTACAATACAATTCGATTTGCTAATTACTGCAGTTAATTTTCTCAGTGCCTGGGACATCAACCTTGCCTGAAGACCGACATGAGAATCTCCCATCTCCCCATCAATTTCAGCCTTCGGAACCAATGCAGCAACAGAGTCAACAATAATAATATCAACTGCATTAGAACGTACCATAGTCTCCGTAATTTCTAAGGCCTGTTCTCCGTTATCCGGTTGGGAAATATATAAATTATCAATATCAACACCTATTTTCTTAGCATAAACAGGATCCAAAGCATGTTCTGCATCGATAAAGCCTGCTATTCCGCCTATCCTTTGTACCTCTGCTACCATATGTAAGGCAACGGTTGTTTTACCACTTGATTCTGGGCCATAAATCTCTATGATTCTTCCTTTGGGAACACCGCCTAAACCAAGTGCAATATCCAGACTGATTGAACCGGTAGGAACTGTTTCTATGCTCATATTCGCATTCGTATCACCCAGTTTCATGATGGAACCTTTTCCGTACTGCTTTTCAATCTGCGCAAGAGCAGATTCCAATGCCCTAATTTTATCATCCTTTGCCATATCTAATCTCCCTTTTTATGAAGGCCCCGCCTCCAAAATACGAACTAATGTTCTTGTACACATATTAACTTATTTTTGAGGTAATGTCAATACTTAATCAAAGATTAAGCACACCTGTTCCTCTGAAACAAAACTTTCTTGATTATTTAACTGAAACTTCGCAGTTGATTATTTAAAGTCACAGCGGTTCTTAAGTACTGATGCTCTAAGCATATTATTACAACGGTTATAATAACAATTTATCTGGACATACTGCGTCTTCTATAAGTAAATTTTTAAAACTTTAATCGGAAAGTTTTTATGTCAGCTTATTTCAGATAAATAAACGAATCATTTCCTAGTAATAAAAAACTTAGTATGAATAGTCTCGCAAAAGAATGCGAGCCAAAAGTATCGTAAGCGATACTTAAGAAGAATAGCAGAAGCAGTTATTCTTCTATATTTGTGCCAAAAAAGCATGGGCGTTAGTGTGAATTATAAAAAGCATAATTCACACGGGAAGAAGTTCAAAATGAATTCCATAGGAAATTCATTTTGAACTTCTTCCGGGTTTTGTGCCGCTGCGAAGCAGCAGAATGTACGTTAGTATGAATGATATTTCTATGCAGTTAAATAATCGTAAGGTGAACAAAAAAGTGTTACAGTTATTTCAAGATATTATTGGATTAGGAAACATCCAACTGAATTTACATAATTTATTCGAAATAGACCGTCATTAATTGAAATAAATTATAGAATTCATCCGATATGATAACAGAATATAAAGATATTCGTATTATAACAATATCAGTAATATTTGTAAATAGCTGTAACTCCGTAAAAATTGCTGAATTTTTAAAATATTTCTATGTATTTTACCGGAAGCTTATACGTTGTTTATTCCATATAGTAGATCGTAAGCAATAAACTTAGCAAGGTATTCATTTGATAAAAGTACTGTTTGAAAGTAAAGAAACCCATTACAATATATTTTACTAAGCCTTAATATACTTATATAGTCTCAATATGTTTTTCATAACTACAATAAAATCTACTTAATCTCAATAATATTTACTTGGTCTTAATAAATTTACCTGGTCTCAATAAATATATTTGGTTTTAATACACTTTACTAGGTGTTAATATCTTCGGAGTATATCCATTCTCAATAAGAGCCTGAACAATTTGCTTCTTGTGCTCATGTCCAAAGGTTTCCATTGTAATGGTAAGCTCTACTGCACTGTTTCGGTTGATACTTACAAACTGATTATGATCCAGACGGATAACATTACCCTGAGCTTTTGCAATGATGGAAGCTACATTAACCAGCTCGCCCGGTCTGTCAGGTAGAAGTACGGATACGGTAAATACCCGGCCCCTTTCAATTAATCCATGCTGTACGATTGATGATACCGTGATAATATCCATGTTACCGCCGCTTAAAATTGATACGATTTTCTTATTTTTGCATTTTAAATGTTTTAATGCTGCAACTGTTAATAAACCAGAATTTTCAACAACCATTTTATGATTTTCAATCATATCCAGGAAGTTTACAATCAGTTCCTTATCTTCTATTGTTATTATATCATCCACATATTTTTGAACGTAAGGAAATATGATATCTCCGGGAGTCTTTACTGCCGTACCGTCTGCAATCGTATCCACACTTGGAAGTGTCACAACTTGTCCTGCTTTTAAGGAAGCTTTCATGCAGGCTGCTCCGGCAGGTTCCACACCTATAACCTTTACATTTGGATTTAGCATCTTGGCTAAAGTAGCTACTCCGGCAAGCAAACCTCCGCCTCCAATTGGTGCGAGGATAATGTCAACAGTTGGAAGATCCTTAAAGATTTCCATAGCAATCGTACCTTGACCGGTCGAAACAACTTCATCATTAAACGGATGGATAAAAGTATATCCTTTTTCTTCTGCTAGTTTTAAAGCATGCTGGCATGCTTCATCATATACATTGCCATATAGAATTACCTCTGCACCATAGCTCTTGGTCCGGTTAACTTTAATTAACGGAGTTGTAGAAGGCATAACAATGATAGCCTTTGCGTTGTAGAGCTTCGCTGCATAGGCAACTCCCTGTGCGTGGTTTCCGGCAGATGCTGTAATCAAGCCACGATCTCTTTCTTCCTGCGTTAATGTACTGATTTTGTAATATGCGCCCCTCACTTTATATGCACCCGTGAACTGCATATTCTCTGGCTTTAAATACACTTTATTTCCAGTGGAATCCGAAAAATAATCACTGTAAACCAGTTCTGTGCGGAGTATTACCTTCTTGACTGCTTCTGTTGCTTCTTCAAACTTATCTAATGTCATCATGAAATTACCCTCCATTTACGTGCCAAGTTAAGCTTGCACTTTAAGCACGAATTTATAATCAATGCGAAATTCTTAGGATTTCGTATTATTCACTCTTTTGAAACATTGCATTTACAAAATCATCTGCATTAAACTTTTGCAAATCATCTATTTTTTCGCCAATACCAATATATTTTACCGGAATACCAAGCTCTGACTGAATTGCGATAGCAATCCCGCCTTTTGCCGTTCCATCCAGTTTTGTTAAAACGATTCCTGTGATATCAGCAACTTCATTAAACTCCTTTGCTTGCGCTAAGGCATTCTGTCCGGTTGTTCCATCCAAAACAACAAGCGTTTCGCGGTAAGCTTCCGGATATTCACGTTCAATGACACGATCAATCTTTTTTAGTTCTTCCATTAGATTTTTCTTATTATGAAGACGTCCTGCCGTGTCGCAAAGAAGGATATCCACGTCTCTTGCCTTTGCAGCTGTTACCGCATCATAAATAACTGCTGCAGGATCTGAGCCTTCTTTTTGAGAAATGATACTAACATTTGCCCGATGAGCCCATTCCGTAAGCTGTTCTATTGCCGCAGCACGGAAGGTATCTGCAGCTGCAACCATAACTTTTTTTCCTCTATCCTTCATCTGTCCGGCTAATTTACCGACGGAAGTCGTCTTGCCTACACCATTTACACCAATCAACAATACAACGGACTTTTGATTTTCAAAATCGTAAGCGGTTTCTTTCAGTTGCATTTGTTCCTTCATGCTGCTTATTAAAAGCTGTCTGCACTCGCCTGGATCTTTAATTTTATTTTCTTTAACCTTCTGTCTTAAATTCTCAATAATCGCTGTGGTAGTATTAATACCAATATCAGCCATAATTAGAATTTCTTCCAATTCCTCATAAAAGTCATCATCGATACTGGAAAAACCGCTGAAAATAGCATCAATGCCATGTGCTATGCTGTTTCTAGTTTTCGATAATCCCTTTACTAATTTGCCAAAAAAACCTGTTTTATTATCGCTCATATAAGTAACCATTCCTTTCATCAAAGCCTGGAAGAAGTTCAAAATGAATTTCCAATGGAATTCATTTTGGAGTTCTTCCCGTGTGAAGATTCTTTTTCTTCACACTACCTCCATCATGTGTTTCATTAAAATGTTTATTTATCTAATTCGTTTTCTATTAAATTAACTGATACTAAAGTAGAGACACCTTTTTCCTGCATGGTAATTCCGTATAAGATATCTGCAGCGGCCATGGTTCCCCTACGGTGCGTGATAATAATAAACTGTGTATCTTTCGTTAATTTATGCAAATATTTTGCAAATCGATTTACATTGGAATCATCTAAAGCAGCTTCTATCTCATCCAAGAGACAGAAAGGGGATGGTTTCAAATTTTGAATTGCAAATAATAAGGAAATTGCAGTTAATGCCTTCTCTCCACCGGATAGCTGCATCATATTTTGAAGCTTTTTACCGGGCGGTTGTGCATTGATACGAATTCCGGCTTCCAATATATCTTCACTCTCAGTTAATTCAAGGTCTGCTTTTCCTCCGCCAAACAACTCTTTAAATACAATATCAAACTGCTCATTAATGGCCTTAAACTTCTCCGAAAATTGAATTCGCATTTCTATATCAAGTTCATTAATAATCTGAAGAAGGGCTTCCTCTGCCTTAATTAAATCCTCTCTCTGACCGGACAAGAATTCAAAACGTTCGGATAAATTCTTATAATCTTCTATGGCATTAACATTAACATCGCCAAGCTCTTTGATTTTCAATTTAATCTCAGTGATCGATTTTTTTGCCTGTACCAGGCTGATTTCTATATCTACTTGAAGATTTAAGGCTGTGGTATAGGTAAGTTCATATTCTTCCCACATATAATTCATTTGAAAATCCGTTTGCTCAATCAACTTTTCCTTCTGGCCGTTTAAGCGATAACATTCCTTATCAAGCTCATTCATCCGGCTGGAAAGCTCTTCTCTTTTTGTGAAAAAGCTTCTATGGATATTAGTTATTTGCTCTTTTTCTTTTGTTTTGGCTTTAATCTTCTCATCCAGTTCCGTAATCGATTTCTGATAGGTAATTATAATATTTTCAGTCTGTTCGATGATCTGTTTCTTTTCATCAGCAGCCTTGGAAGCTTTCATGAGATCCGCTTTTAAGGCAGCATCTTCCTCAAACAATCTTTCGATATCCCGTTTAACACGTCTTAGATTTTCCAACAAGAACTGGTTGCTTTGTTCTAAAGAAGAAAATTCAAGCTTTAACTGTGAGCTTTTTTCTCCTGCCGCCTGCTCTTTTACTCGCTCTTGCTCTAATAGTTTCGTCAGCTGCTCTATC
>JAQUYQ010000067.1:1545-12754 GCA_028691795.1 Herbinix sp. | reverse complement strand
AGGTAGAAGTCTTCATGCTGATTAATGATAAAATAAAGAATAATAATAAGGAAGGGCATGATTTGTTTTGGACAGGCTATATGATAAACTAATTTCTTATAATGAGCAAGATTACTATCCTATGCACATGCCGGGTCATAAACGTAATACGGAGCTGATGCAGATGGCAGATCCATATAAAATAGATATTACAGAAATTGAAGGATTTGATAATCTTCATCAGGCGGAGGGAATATTAAAACAGTTATCAACACGTTTAAGCCGTCTATATGGGGCGGAGAGCTCCTTTCCTTTAGTAAATGGAAGTACGGTAGGGATTTTAGCCGGAATTTCAGCCGCCACAAACAGGGGGGATAAGGTGCTTTTGGCAAGAAATTGCCATAAATCGGTATATCATGCAGTGGTTCTGATGGGACTTGTCCCGATCTATTGTTATCCACCGCAAATAGATGAAATACCGGCCAACGGTGGAATTTATCCCGGGGAAGTAGAAGAGGTGTTGATAAACAACAAGGAGATTACCTTAGTAGTAATCACTTCCCCTACTTATGAAGGGATTGTATCTGATATTAAAGCAATTTCTGAAGCGGTTCACCGACATGGTGCACTTTTATTAGTGGATGAAGCACATGGTGCACATTTTGGTTTCCATGAAGATTTCCCAAAGAGTGCAGTTGGTATGGGAGCAGATATCGTGATTCAAAGTCTCCACAAGACACTTCCCGCATTTACTCAGACAGCAGTTTTACATTCTAATCTCACCAGGCTTAATAATAAAATTGAAAAATACCTGAATATCTATCAAAGCAGTAGTCCCTCCTACCTTCTGTTGGCAGGAATAGACCGTTGTATTAGTATACTCGAGGATCAAGGTCAAGTTCTCTTTTCCTCTTATTATAGAATGCTGAAAGAGTTTTACCATTCAATGAAGGACTTACAAAACCTTAAGCTTCTGGAGCCCAATCTCATTGGACAATACGCTATTTATGATTTGGATTTATCAAAGATAACCATTTCGGTAAGGGACACTCAGCTTTCCGGCCATCAATTACAGACAATCCTCCGTGAAAAATATCATATTATTATGGAGATGGAGACACCTGATTATGTACTTGGAATGACCAGTATCTGTGATACCAAGGAGGGCTTTTCCCGTTTATCCGATGCGCTCGTTGCAATTGACCGGGAATTAACCGTTACACACAATAGGGACAGGCAGCAATCGATTACTATGAAAAGACCGGTTCAGGTCATGCCTCTAGCGGAGGCAATGCTTCCCATGGAAGAATATAAATCAGAGCAAATTCAGCTTGATGACTGCTGCGACAGAGTATCTGCGGCCTTTATCAGTATGTACCCCCCAGGCACACCGCTTATAGTTCCGGGGGAAAGGATAGATAAAGAAATTCTTAATTATATTAAATGGATACAGCAGGAGGGAATTACAATTACTGGGCTTTGCGGTGAAGCAAGAAACGAAATTGAAGTCGTCTGCAGTAAAGGTTAAAGCTGCCGTAGGATGGCGGATTGGAGGTAAACATGTCTAGAATTTTTATAGTTATGGGAAAAAGTGCGACAGGGAAGGATACAATATATAAAAAATTATTGGAATTTGAAGAACTGAAGCTTAGGACAGCGGTCATGTATACCACCAGACCAATCAGAAAATCTGAGCAGGACGGGGTGGAATATTTCTTTGTTGATGAAGATACTTTAAAAAAGTTTCAGGATGAAAATAAAATCATTGAGCATCGTTCCTATAATACAATCCATGGAATATGGCATTACTTTACTGTAAATGACGGTCAGATTAATCTTAAGGAGAGCGATTATCTGATGATAGGCACCTTGGCGACCTATACTCAGATTAGAGAGTATTTTGGTAACGACACAGTAATTCCCATCTACATCGAAGTAGAGGACGGAATCCGGATTATGCGCGCCTTAAAAAGAGAACAAAAGCAGGAGCAACCAAAATATGCCGAGATGTGCAGACGCTATCTGGCCGATGAAGAAGACTTTTCAGAAGAGAATCTTATTAAAAACGGTATTACAAAAAAGTATCAGAATACGGATATCAATGTATGTCTCTATGAGATCAAAGTGGATATCAAAAATTTTACTGTAAAGTTTTGAAATGTTATGCTAAACTATATAGGTAAGAATAAGACCCGCTTTTTATTGGAGGATGGATATGGATATTAAAGTGAATCAAATGCAGCCAATCAATCAGGTTGAACAGAAAGCACCGGTTCCAGAGGCAGATGGTTCTTTTAAATTTACATTAGTTTCCCATATTGAAGAGCTGGAGCTTCAGAATAGACTTAACGTAATGCTTGAGGAAATCTCTGCCCATGGCAAAAAAATTGCGAAACATATGGATGTTAAGGACATGAGGCATTACAGAGAATTAATTAAAAATTTTATGAATGAAATTGTGAATCGATCCCACATGTTTTCAAGGGAGAACTTCCTTGATAAAAAAGGCAGGCATAGGGTTTATGCAATGATTAAGCTAGTGGATAAAAATCTGGATGACCTGGCAGCAGAGCTGATTAAAGACGAAACGGATCATTTGGCAATACTTAATAAGATAGATGAAATAAGAGGATTGCTGTTAGATATATTAACCTAGGGATGTTGGGTTTAAAAAGCGAAAGGCACTGGTGATAAGATGCAGGAATTTGGACAAATTATAGGGCATGAAAGTATAATACAACATTTGCAGAATGCAATTATATCCCACAAAGTTTCCCATGCTTATATTCTACATGGAGAAGAAGGGATGGGCAAAAAGCTTCTTGCAGCTGCCTATGCAAAAACTTTACAATGTGAAGAAAACGGTATTATATCCTGTAACCGGTGTAAATCCTGCATGCAGACTGATTCAAACAATCATCCCGATATTATCTGGGTTACCCATGAAAAGATAAGTATCGGAGTAGATGACATCAGACTTCAGGTGAATGCGGATATTCAGATAAAACCATATAATAGCCGTTATAAGATATACATTATTGATGACGCGGACAAGCTGACGGAGCAGGCACAGAATGCACTGCTTAAAACAATAGAAGAACCTCCGGAATATGCGGTTATTCTTCTTTTAACCAGTAATATCGGAGTTATATTGCCTACCATTCTTTCTAGATGTGTCCTACTGAATTTGAAGCCGGTGGATAAGCAGGTAATCAAAGAATTTCTTATGCAACAGCATCATATTCCGGATTATATTGCTGAAGTAGCTTCGGCCTTTTCCGGCGGAAATGTTGGAAAAGCAATTAAGTACGCATCTTCTGAAGATTTTGAACAGATGAAGGGCAATGTACTTCATATCTTGAAATATATTGATGATATGGAACTTTACGAGGTTATTTTAGGTTTGAAATTTCTTACATCGGATAAAAATAATATTGATGATTATATTGATTTAATGATATTGTGGTACAGGGATGTACTAATGTTTAAAGCAACGATGGACCCTGACCTTTTATTATACAGAGATGAGCTTACCTTTATAAACAAGCAGGCAAACATCAGAAGTTACGAGGGTATTGAAAAAATCATAAATGCGATGGATAAGGCGAAGATAAGATTAAAAGCCAATGTTAATTTTGATATCGCAATTGAACTTATGTTACTTACAATAAAGGAGAACAGTAATGGTTAATGTAATTGGAGTGAGATTTCGCAGTGCAGGAAAGGTCTACTTTTTTGATCCTGCCGGTTACGATATAAAGCAGGGAGATAATGTTATTGTTGAGACTGCGAGAGGCATTGAATATGGCCATGTTGTATTAGGGCCTAGGGATGTAGAGGATGATAAAATAATTCAGCCCTTAAAGCCTGTAATTCGTCAGGCTACCGAAGAAGATAATACGGTTGAGAAGAAGAATAAAGAGAAAGAAAAAGAGGCATTTAACATCTGCCTGGAAAAGATACAAAAGCACGGGTTGGAAATGAAGCTGATTGATTCAGAGTATACCTTTGATAATAATAAGGTGTTATTTTATTTTACGGCGGATGGAAGAATTGATTTCAGAGAACTTGTCAAGGATTTAGCTTCTGTTTTTAAAACACGCATTGAGCTACGCCAAATTGGTGTAAGAGATGAGACTAAAATTGTCGGAGGCATTGGAATTTGTGGAAGACCGCTCTGCTGTCATACTCATTTATCAGAATTTGCTCCGGTTTCCATCAAGATGGCGAAGGAACAGAATCTTTCCCTTAACCCAACGAAGATATCAGGTGTATGCGGTAGACTGATGTGCTGCCTTAAGAATGAAGAAGAGGCATATGAAGAGCTTAACAGTAAGCTGCCGGGTGTTGGAGATTATGTTACGACGAAGGACAACTTAAAGGGTGAGGTTCAGAGCGTAAGTGTCTTAAAACAGGTGGTAAAAGTAATTGTTACCCTTGAGAATGATGAAAAGGAAGTCCGCGAATACAAGGTAGATGAACTACATTTTAAACAAAAGAAACGCAAAGAAAGAACGGCGCCTATCGATGATGAAGAACTTAGAGTACTGGAGCTTTTAGAGAAGAAGGAAGGGAAATCCCTGCTTGATGATGAATAAAGAGAACAGCTTGGGGGTTATCCTTAAGCCCGATGAGCGGGTGGATGACCTCCATAGAAATCAATATAAGATTATTCAAAATACCAAGAAATTTTGTTTTGGAATGGATGCGGTACTGCTTTCCGGATTTGCTAAGGTAATGTCCGGTGAGCGTGTACTGGATCTTGGAACGGGAACCGGTATTATACCGATTCTTTTAGAGGCAAAGACAAAGGGAAAGCATTTTATCGGACTTGAAATTCAAGAGGAAAGTGCTGATATGGCAAGACGTAGCGTTGCCATGAATAAACTGGAAGATAAAGTTGATATTGTGATTGGAGATATCAAGGAAGCCTCTGCTCTATTTGGATTGGCTTCCTTTGACGTTGTTACGAGCAACCCACCCTATATGACTGGCAATCATGGTATTGTAAACCCTAGGGAAGCGAAAGCAATTGCAAGGCACGAGCTTCTGTGCACGTTAGAGGATGTTGTTCGGGAGGCAAGCAAAACGCTGAAACCAAACGGAAGATTTTATCTGGTGCATCGGCCATTTCGATTGGTAGAAATTATGAAGACTTTAACCGAATATAAGCTGGAACCCAAACGAATGAAGTTGGTTTATCCTTATGTGGATAAGGAGCCCAATATGGTTCTGATCGAGTGTATCAAAGGAGCGAAGTCTATGATAAAAGTCGAAGCTCCCTTAATTGTATATAAAGAGCCCAATGTTTACACGGATGAAATATATGATATATATGGTTATTAAAAGAATGCCCCAGATAAAACAGAAAGGACTGATAAACAATGTCCGGAATTTTATATTTATGTGCAACACCAATTGGTAATTTAGAGGATATCACATTACGTGTCATCAGAACACTGAAGGAAGTGAATTTAATTGCGGCAGAGGATACGAGGCATAGTATTAAGCTATTAAATCATTTTGAAATAAAAACACCGATGACCAGTTATCATGAGTTTAATAAAGTAGATAAAGCAAGATACTTGGTAGAACAGTTACAGGCAGGCCAAAACATTGCATTAATTACAGATGCAGGAACACCGGGTATCTCAGACCCTGGCGAAGAACTGGTTAGACAAGCTTATGCTGCAAATATTGAGGTGACCTCTCTTCCGGGGGCCTGTGCTGCGGTTACCGCATTGACGTTATCCGGTCTGTCAACAAGGAGATTCTGTTTTGAGGCATTTTTGCCCACGGATAAAAAAGACAGACAACGTGTACTTAACGAGTTAAAAGTTGAGACAAGGACAATTATCTTATATGAAGCGCCTCACAGGCTGAATAAGACCTTGAGAGAGCTTTACAATAATTTGGGTAACCGAAATGTAACTGTAATAAAGGAACTGACAAAAAAGCATGAGACAATTCTACAAGCCACTCTTTTAGAGGCAGCTGACACCTTTGATCATCAGGAACCAAGAGGTGAATATGTATTAGTATTGGAAGGTAAATCGGTAAAGGAAATTGAAGAAGAAATTCAGGAGCAATGGGAAGCGATTACATTAACGGATCATATGAAGATTTATTTAAATCAGGGGCTGAATAAAAAGGAGGCTATGAAAGCGGTTGCAAAAGATAGAGGAATAAGCAAACGGGATATATACCAAGTGCTTATAAAAGAAGGACCGTTGGAAATGGAGTAACGTCTTTTGGAGGTGAAATAATGCTAGCAGGAGTATTTCGCACAAAAGAGAGAAAAGTAATCATTGTAAGTATGGTTATCGTTATAATGATGATAGGGATATTTATAATGATAGATTATTCAGATAACAAAAGATTCAAGGAACAGGCAGTAATGGCAGAAAATTATCTGGAGGCAGGTAATTATGAGCAAGCTGTTGAGGCGTTTCAAAAAGCTATGTCAATGAAAGATAGTAACCAGCAGCTTTTAACAATAGGACTATCAGATGCATATGTCGGAATGGATGAGTATGACATGGCATTAGAAGTCTTACGCTCCTGTTATGAGAAGACCTCTGGAAATAAAATTAAAAAAAAGATTGAGGAAGTTACATCAAAGAAGACGGAGTATGAGTATCTACAGGCTGCTTCCCGTGCTGAGGTATACTTCTCAAATAAGGAATACGATAAAGCAATTGCAGAATATGAAAAGGCAAAGTTAATTAAAAGTAAAGAAGTAAAATCTTACAAAAGAATAGCACAAGCTTATATGGAAAAAGGGGAATATGATTTGGCCCAGGAAGAAATATTGGAGGGCCAGGAGCTGACACAAGATGAAAGTTTAAAGGAGCTTCTTATCATAGTAGATAATTATTTAAATAAGAAACAATACGAGCTACTGATAAATGAGGCATCGGAATACATTAATCAGGAAAATTATAATGACGGTATTGCCAAGTATGAGGAGGCTATCGCATTCTTACCGAAAGAAAGCACGGCATATATAGGATTGGCAGAAACATATATAATACAGAAAGAATATAACAAAGCATATCTGTTTTTGCAGACGACTATAAAGCTTGTAGAAAGTAAAAAGCTGGAGGATTTATTAAATAAAGTCTCAGTACTAAAAGAAGCTTCCCATATAAGCATAAAGTAGGATTTGTTTCATAAGAATTGGTTTTGATATATTAACAGCCTGTCTAATAGTGACAGGCTGCTTTTACTTTAAAAAACGTTAAAGGAATAGTAAATTCATCAGAATTTTTATTCCATGCAGATTATTCAATAATTCCTGCAAGCTTAGCAAGTTCTAAAATTGTATCCTTAGAAATTTTCTTTCCTTGATATTCCAGTAAATTGTCTTTGTTACCGTTAAAAATATCAGTAGGCTCGTATTTTTGAAGGATAATTCTTCCTTCATCAACAAAAATTTCCAATGGATCTCTTTCACTCACATCCAATGTTCTTCTTAGCTCAATGGGAAGAGTAATTCTTCCGAGTTCATCAAGTCTTCTAACAATACCAGTGCTTTTCATGGTATGGCCTCCTTTTTCAAAATGTATTGGGGAATTAAATAGGGTAAAAATTACTTATATGTACATACAAATAATTTGCTTACATTATTTGTATATAACCGTATTTAAAGATAGCATAGGATATTTTTAAAGTCAACTAAAATATTTGTCATATGATAGCACATTTTAAACAAAAAATGTAAATGGGATACATATAATACCATTAATGACGAAAAATAAGGGAAATTGAATGTTAAAATTGAATTAAACATATAAAATGTCACAAAATTTAGCATAAAATTCTATTAAAACAGTATAATGTTTCAAAAAGATATGCTATTTAAATAGAAATCAGTGAGGTGTTATATGCTAAATTATCTATGGGGATTTATGATTGTACTCGGAGTTACAATTGGTGTAATAAGCGGCAATATAGGTGAAGTAAGCAAAGCTACGATAAATTCATCAAAAGAAGCTGTAATGCTATGTATTACTATGCTGGGAATAATGGCGATGTGGACCGGAATAATGCACGTGGCAAAAAAGTGCGGCTTGGTAGCGGCATTTACAAAAGCACTTAGGCCGGTTATACGGTTTTTGTATCCGGATCTTCCTAAGGATCATATTGTAAATGAACATATAGCTTCTAATATGATAGCAAATATATTAGGGCTCGGCTGGGCGGCTACACCGATGGGATTAATGGCAATGAAGGAACTGAAAGCACTAAACAATGATTCGGAAATTGCCAGCTGTGATATGTGCACTCTCCTTATTATAAATATATCCTCGTTACAACTGATACCGGTCAATATAATCGCTTACCGAAGTCAGTACGGTTCTGTAAACCCGGCAGAAATTCTTGCTGCAGGCCTAATCGCTACGATTTGTTCCACGTGCATGGGCGTTGCATTTTCGGTTATAGCAAGAAAGAGATGCACTAGAAAAAGGCTGAAAGGAAAAACCAGGTAGGCTTTGTATCTTCACTACATATATTTAGACAGTTCTAAGGAGTGATAATTGACTTGTTTAATCGTTATGATACAAACCTATTCTGATATAGACATATGTGAAAATATAACCTCATAAAATAGAATAAACATGGGAAAGGAAATTAATCACATGAGATTTCTTATCTATATATCTGATTATATCATTCCATTTATTTTCTTCTATATCATAGGAATGGGTCTTTTGATGAAACAAAATGTATTTGATGATTTTATCAGCGGAGCAAAGGATGGTTTTAAAGTAGTTATAGATATCCTTCCTACCTTGATTGGCCTTATGGTCGCAATCGGAATCCTACGTGCTTCGGGAGTTCTTGATGAATTGGCATATCTCCTGCAGCCGGTGACGGATAAGCTTCATTTTCCTTCCGAAGCGGTGCCGCTAGTTATAATAAAAATGTTCTCTTCCTCTGCGGCAACCAGTTTATTGCTGGATATATTCAAAGAGCATGGTCCGGATTCCTATCTAGGCAGGCTTACGAGTATCATTATGAGTAGTACGGAGACCATTTTTTATACATTGGCGGTGTACTTTATGGCAGCAGGGGTAAAAAAAACAAGATATACTTTAGTAGGATGCTTATTGGCAGCCCTGACAGGAGTTGTGGCAAGCGTAGTTGTAACCAATTTAGTGTTTTAGTGGAACAACATATAGGCTGAATTTTACCTGTGATATAGCTAAAGCAGGTACTAGATTATTTGGTAGAAGAATAGGGTACGGGAAGGGTTGGATTTCCGTATCCTTATTTCATGCATGAAATAGATTTATTAATTCACGTCAGTACGGAAAATGATAGTTATCTATGAAAAAATCAAAAATTACTGATTATTCTTTACATAAAAGTCAAAAATAGATATAATAACTATTATAACTGTAATGGAGGAGAATCATGAGAAGACAATTAGAAAATGATCTCTATGAATGGAAAGTGAGTAAAGATAGAAAGCCTCTGATAATTAATGGAGCTAGGCAAGTAGGGAAAACATATATTATAAGGGAATTCGGCGAGAGATACTACAAAAATGTAGTATATATTAATTTTGAGTCAAATTTAGCTGTAGCATCGTATTTTAATGATAACATTAATCCTGAAAGATTAATTCGTTTTTTGGAAAGCTATGTAAATGAAGCGATTATTCCGGAAAGTACTCTAATAATTTTTGATGAAATACAATCATGTGAACGTGCACTTACGTCACTAAAATATTTTTATGAAGAGACTCCTGAATATCATGTTATTTCTGCGGGAAGTCTATTAGGTGTGGCAATTAATAGAGAAAAATATTCCTTTCCGGTTGGGAAGGTAGATACATTAACTTTATATCCACTTGATTTTGAGGAGTTTCTATGGGCAAATGGGGAGGAACGTCTATGTGAATGTATATACTCCTGCTACGAAACGATAAAACCTATGCAGGAAGCACTTCATCAAAAAGCGATTGATTTATATCGAAACTATTTAATTATTGGTGGAATGCCTGCGGCTGTTAATGAATATGTCAATACAAAAAAACTGATAATGGTACCCAATGTTCAAAATAAAATACTGGATGACTATTTAGCGGATATGTCAAAATATGCATCAAATACGGAAAGTGTTAAAATTCGTTCTTGCTACCAATCCATTCCCGCGCAGTTGGCTAAGGAAAATAAGAAATTTCAATATAAAATTGTGCAAAGAGGCGGGACGGCAGGCATTTTCGGAGCTTCTATTGATTGGCTTAATTTTGCTGGTATCGTTTTAAAATGTCAGAAAACAGAACATGGAATGGATCCGATATCTGTATATGCAGATCTTACCAGCTTTAAATTATATATGGGAGATGTAGGGTTACTTACCGCAAAAACAGGAATTTCGCAGCATGTAATTTTAAACGGAGAGAATAATTATTTTATGGGAGCAATTGCAGAAAACTATGTTGCTCAGGCGCTTACTGCAAAAGGTCATAATTTATATTATTGGTCAAGTGGAAATAGTGCTGAGTTGGATTTCCTCTTGCAGAAGAATGGAGAAATCACTGCGATTGAAGTAAAATATGATACAAATACAAAATCTAAAAGCATGTCAGAGTTTCTAAAAAGATATAAGCCAGATAAAGCATATAAGGTTTCACTTAAGAATTTTGGAAAAGCTGATAACTTTGTTGCTATTCCTTTATATGCTATGTTTTGCATATAAGAGCTCTATAGAAAGCGATTATAATAAGTTAAAGATAATTATAATATGCAAAAAATCCAGATAAGAAAATAGTGCTGATAATTACGGAGGTGTTTATTATGTCATTAGTAGGAGCATTTATTGTACCTCATCCACCCCTCATCATTCCTGAGATAGGAAAAGGGGAGGAGAAGAAAGTAAGTGATACAATTAACAGTTATCGTGAAGCTGCAAGGCGTATTGCGGCTTTGAAGCCGGATACGATTATAATTACTTCGCCTCATTCCATCCTGTATTCCGATTATTTTCATATATCCCCGGGAGAGTCTGCTAGGGGGGATTTCGGAAAGTTTGGAGCAAAAAAAGTAGCATTAACAGCAGAATATGACGAGGCTTTTGTGGAAGCACTCGAAGCAGCAGCAGAAAGAGAAAGCATAGAAGCGGGGACATTGGGTGAGAAGGATGCATCCCTAGACCATGGAACCATGGTACCCTTATATTTTATTAATGAGTTTCTTAAGGATTATAAAGTAGTAAGAAT
>JAQUYQ010000067.1:0-1445 GCA_028691795.1 Herbinix sp. | reverse complement strand
AATATGCAGCGCTGCCGAAGGACTTACCGGAGGAATTGACACAGAAAAAAGCGGGAGTATTCGTATCGTTGAAAAAGCATGGAAGCCTAAGGGGTTGCATTGGAACCATTGCTCCGGTTACGGAAAATATTGCAAGGGAAATTTTACGCAATGCAGTAAGTTCGGGTACGGAGGATCCAAGATTTCCCCCGGTTACGCAAAAGGAACTTGAGGAACTGGAATACAGTGTCGATGTCCTTGCCGAACCGGAGCCAATTAAGTATATGACGGATCTGGATGTGAAGCGTTACGGAGTCATTGTAATATCAGGTCGAAAACGTGGACTTTTGCTTCCGAATCTGGAGGGTGTGGACACGGTAGAACAGCAGGTTGCCATAGCAAAGAAGAAGGCAGGAATTTATGATAATGAGACCTTTACGATGGAACGTTTTGAGGTGGTGAGACATAAATGAGAGTCCAATGCGAAATCTGTCCCCACCATTGTAAAATTGAAGAAGGGCATGTCGGCTTATGCAAGGGCAGAAGCAATAAGAACGGGGAGATTATAAGTGATAATTACGGAAAAATAACCGGTATGGCACTTGATCCGATAGAGAAGAAACCGTTGTATCATTTTTATCCCAGGAGTAAGATACTGTCTGTAGGAAGCTATGGCTGCAACTTGAAGTGTCCCTTCTGTCAAAACTGCGATATATCCATGGTAGGAGGCAGTGAGATAGAAACTGCGGAGATATCTTGCGAGGATTTAGTACAGAAAGCCGTAGCTTTGACAGATAGAGGTAATATCGGAATTGCTTACACCTATAACGAACCGCTGATTGGATATGAATTTATAAGAGATTGTGCTACACTGGCAAAACATAAGGGTTTAAAAAATGTAGTGGTAACCAACGGATATATTTGTGAAGAACCCTTAAAGGAGCTTTTACCAGTGATTGATGCCTTTAATATTGATTTAAAGGGGTTTACGCAGGAATACTATCATAAGCTTCGTGGTGATCTTGCTACAGTCAAACGTTCCATTGAACTTGCAGCAGATGTATGCCATGTTGAGGTTACCACCTTAATTGTTCCGGGTGAGAATGATAGCGAAAAAGAGATGGAAAAACTTAGCGGCTGGCTGGCAAGTATCAGCCCAGATATCCCACTTCATATATCCCGCTTCTTCCCAAGATGGCAAATGCAGGACCGTGATGCAACTCCGGTGAAACAGGTATATCGCCTTGCACAGATTGCCAGAGGAAACTTAAATTTTGTTCATGAAGGGAATTGCTAAATATAAAGCCTTTATGACTACAATTCAAAATATTTTTTCAGCATTCTTGAACGACTTATGACACTCGAATTAAGTATACCAATGCAAAAATAGCTACTGATATACATAATTTTTCGAGGTCCTTGCCATAATATTGTCAGGCATTATAAATGAACTGAGGTGAGATGAA
>JAQUYQ010000258.1 GCA_028691795.1 Herbinix sp. | reverse complement strand
TGTTAAGAACGTGAGGTTAATTTATTACCTTCCATTTTTATTGCTTTCAGGTGCAGTCACAGGAACAATAATCGGATTACTTGGATCCATTATAGTTAGCAGAATAAGACGCATTATTGTATAAAGGTGAAGGTTATTAACCTACTTCTTTTAAAGTGCGCCAGCCTTTTCATCATAATTTGATATAATATTTGTAGAAGCAGAATAATTCTAATGAAATTTAATTAATAATGAAATACAAAATAAGAAATATATGTTATAATTTATATAAAATTTTGGAAGAATGCTAAAAAATTCAGAAATGTATTACAATCTCATATTAGTTTTACTTCTTAATTATGTAACATCTATAGTTTGACACAGGGGTAAGAATGGCTTACATAGCTGGTAAGTACTTAGAATTAATTAGATAAATTCAAGTGTTAAAAATTGAGTTAAGATGGCTTGAGAAATCAGGTTATGTATCACTGAGTGTAATAAAAAAGTTCTTGAAACCCTTCATCTTAAGGCTTTCAAGAACTCTTACATTAATGCGGATGGGGGGACTCGAACCCCCACACCCTCGCGAGTGGCAGATTTTGAGTCTGCTGCGTCTGCCATTCCGCCACATCCGCGTTAGTGACGAAGATTATTCTAACACAATTAATTTCATATTTCAAGTATGAAATTAAAAAATAAGAAGAAAATAACTGCAATTGATATAAAGGAGCTGACAAGAATGACTTGCATTAAAGCCCAAAGTATGATTATGCCGTTTATTAACAACAAATTGAATATAAAAGAAATGGAAGAATTTCTTGATCATATCGGTTCCTGCCCGAATTGTAAGGAGGAACTTGTATTTTATTATGCACTTTTGACAGCGATGAAACAACTTGATGAAGATAAAAATGTAACCAATGATTTCAGATTAGCACTGGATGGGAAGATTAAAAGAGCACAGGAAAAAATAATTCGTGTAAAATATACATATTACCGTAAAATCACCGTTCTAATTTTATTTATGATTTTACTGGCTTTTTTACTTGGTTTCCAGTATGCTGAAAAGAGTATAGAAAATGTAAATAATGTAACAGAAAGTAATTTTCATATCAGAAAGTCTTTCCGAGACGAAAGATATGACTTTCTAGAGAAGCAGTTACAAGAATATCTTAATCAGCAGGAAGTAGATAAAATGCCGCTTACAGATGGCGAATAAATAAGTTGAGATAAGAATGAAAGGAGGTTTCTAAGGCCTTATATAGGTTTTGCGAAGATAAATATGGATAAAAAAATTGTATTAATTGATGGACATAGTATTTTAAACAGAGCATTTTATGGACTGCCGGATATGACTACCTCAAAGGGAGAGCATACCAATGCAGTTTTGGGATTTATAAACATTATGTTTAAAATTCTAGAGGAAGAAAAACCGGATTATTTAACAGTGGCATTTGATTTGCATCATCCGACTTTTCGTCATGAGATGTATTCCGAGTACAAAGGTACACGAAAAGGAATGCCGGAAGAACTGAGGGAGCAGGTACCGATGATGAAAGAGGTTTTAAAGGCCATGAATATCACGGTAATTGAAAAACGAGGCTTTGAGGCGGATGATATTCTTGGAACCCTGGCTACCAGAGCAGAAAGAGAAGGAAACCTGGTGTCCTTGGTTTCAGGAGATAGAGATTTGCTGCAGCTGGCTAGTGAAAAGATTAAAATAAGAATTCCAAAGACCAAACGTACTGGAACAGAGATTGAAGATTATCTGGCTGCTGATGTGTTGGAAAGATATCATGTGACACCAAAACAATTTATCGATTTAAAAGGTTTGATGGGTGATCCTTCCGATAATATTCCAGGAGTACCAGGAATAGGTGAAAAGACTGCAGGGAAACTGATTGAAAATTATCAGTCGATTGAGAATATATATGAACATATCGAGGAGATGGCTCCCGGTAAGGTCACTACTAATTTAAAGGATAACCAAGAACTTGCTATACTATCTAAGAAATTAGCAACGATTTGCACGGATTGTGAGTTGGATTTTCGATTTGAAGAAGCTGGTATTGATAACTTATATAATGAAGAAGTTTATCATTTATTCAAAAAACTGGAATTTAAAAATCTGTTATCCCGTTTTCAGAAAGAAGAAGTAAATCATTCTACGGGCATTGAAGATGCATTCGTGCTGGTAGAGGATTTGGCAGAAGCTGATAAGGCTTTTGAACAAATAGGAGAAAAATGTGCCCATCCGGTTGGTTTGCAGATGATTTATGAAAACAACAGATTACTGGGTACGGCAATCTGCAAAGAGGAAGAAAAGGTTTACTTCATCAAATGCTGTGGCTTTATTACCGAAGAATATATCAGTGATAAGGCAAGCCGATTAGCAGAAGAGGGTTATCTTTTGTCTGTCATTGGATTAAAGGAACAATTGCCATTTTTATCTGTAAATGAGAAGGATAATCTGTTTGATGCATCCATCGCGGCTTATTTATTGAATCCTCTTACAGATACCTATCATTATGATGATATTGCAAGAGATTATCTGGCACTTACCGTTCCCTCCAAAGAGGATTTACTTGGAAAAAGCTCCTTAATAGAAGCAATAAAGGAGAAGATGGATGCATTTTTGCATTATGCCTGCTTTAGCGCTTATATTGCTTTTCGAGCAGCAGAGAGACTTCGGGAACTTCTATTTCGCAACGGAATGCAGCAATTATTTGAAACAATTGAAATGCCTTTAATCTATTCTCTCTATGACATGGAAGTAAGAGGTATTAAAGTAAATAAAGAGGCACT
>JAQUYQ010000066.1:6623-12783 GCA_028691795.1 Herbinix sp. | reverse complement strand
GCACAAAGAAATCCAAGACTGGTTTATCCAAACCGTGATTGGGGATATGGCATCTTAGATATTTATAATGTATATAATACTTTGCGTCCCAGCCTACAAATCAGTAATATTAGGAAAAAATAGCAGGCTGAAAAGGTTAAAATAAGATTAGAGTTGATAGTTTTATATTGCATGAATCAGTCACATGAAGTATGATAAATATGGTAATAATACAATAATTAATCGATATTTGGGAGGAAATATGAGAAATAAATTATCAAATGCTTTGTGGGGATTATTTTTTATAATTATAGGTGTTGGTTTTGCTGGAAATGTTTTATTTGACTGGGATTTTCAGCTGTTCTTTCCTGGGTGGTGGACACTATTCATCATTATTCCATGTTTTATCAGCATGATTCAACATGGATTTGGTGTAGGAGCAACGGTCGGATTTGTTATTGGAGTTCTTCTGCTTGCTTCCTATTATGTAAATTTAGAATTTAGCATTTGGCAGTTGATTGTACCGGCAATCTTTATCTTTATCGGTATTCGAATTATGTTTCAGAATGCATTTCACAAGAAACCGAAATTTTTTGATCAAAATATAAACGTAGAGGGGGCTCAGGATCAAACTTTTACAGGTGGAACTCAGGGGCAAACCTATACAGGCGGAGCCAGAGCAGAATACAATGCAACCTTCAGCAGCAATAGAGTTCGTATAACAGATACTTTTGTTGGTGCTAGTTTAAACGCAGTATTTGGCAGTGTTCTATTAGATTTAAGGGATGCTAAAATTCCGGGAAATGTTGAAATTACTGCACAAGCAATATTTGGCGGTATTGATATATTTGTACCGGCAGGAGTTAAAGTAAAAATCAACAATGTTCCGGTATTTGGCGGTGTGAGCAATAAAACTACTCATTATAATGATCCGGCTGCGCCTACCATTTATCTGAACTCTACCTGTATGTTTGGAGGTATTGATATCAAATGAGTAACATTCAGAGGGTAATTAAGTATTGTGCTACGGCATTTGCAATTCTTTTAGCAATCGGAATTATTTCCGGTATTGCTAGTGTAGTACTAGCCATTGTTGGTGGTATTACAGGTGATACATTATGGGTAAATCATTCCAAGGGAAAGACAAAAAATTTTACTGAATCCTTTACAGATGTAAAAAGTCTTGCTATTGATAATTCAACCGGTGAATTAAAAATCAAGATAGGGGAAACCTTTAAAGTAGAAGCAGAAAATGTTTCTGAGCAGTTTAATGCAAAGGTAAACAGCAGTGGAACATTGTCCATTTCAGATAATAATAGCGGAATTCATTTTCTGTGGTTTAACTTTGATGGCTTTGACAGTCCGAACTCGAAAGTTACAGTCTATGTACCTGCAGATTTTATTGCAGAGGAAGCAAAGCTTGATACTGGTGCAGGAAATGTATCGGTGGAAGGACTTCAGGCTGATTACTTATATATCTCATCAGGAGCCGGCAATATTAGCGGTAGTGATTTAAAAGCACAGGAGGTTAAAATTGACGGCGGGGTAGGTTCTGTAGACCTTAGTAATGTAAACTTTACCGATTCGGATTTTGATTGTGGCGTTGGTAATATCGATGTTGACGGTATTCTTCTTGGAAAAACAAAAATCGACTGTGGTGTAGGTGAAGTTGAGCTAGAGATTAAAGGTAATGTCGATGATTACGGCTTGAACGTAGATTCTGGTATAGGTACAATCAGGCTGAATGGTGATAAAATCTCAGATTCACATAAATCAAACATCGATGCAGAAAACTTAATAAAGGTGGACGGCGGCGTTGGTGATGTAAGGATTGATATTGAGGAATAGCTGTGAAAAGATATTGTCTTTTTTGTATACAAATATTAAAATATGGTAGAATAAGATGGGGACGATAACGTCCCCATTTGAATTCATGACAAGTGAATTGGTTAACCAATTCAACTTGTTAAAATAATCTACAGGGGCATTATGGAGGTAGCAATGAACAAGAAGAGTTTACTTGGGTTAATCTTGTTTGCAAGTATTGTTATAGCCGGTATGTTTTTGACTACCGAATTACTAATTAATCAGAGTAATAAAGCGAATACAAGTATTGACCAGACCAGGTTGACAGAAGAAGATAGCACAGGGGATAAAACAGCAAACACTGATAAAAAAGAAAATATTAGTAAAGATAGCACTGTTAATTCCTATTCTTCAAAGATTACTCCTACTGAGGCTGCAGACAATGCGAGCATCACCCAGGAAGCATCAGCCGGTTTTGTAACCAATACAACCACTGATATTACAGAGGGTGAGCCCTGGCTTAGTGCAAACCCAAGTGATACGGATACGTCAGGAGATTCACTGGCTGCTTCATCGGCTGCTGCTGCAAAACCACAGCTTATTTATGACAGCACGGAAGTAGATTATCAAGCATATATTCCTATGATGCAATATGACAGCGATCTGAAAGCAGCGCTCAATATATCAAATCCTGATATTGACATTGATGCTGAAGCTGCCATTTTATTTGATGCGGATACAAAGCAGGTGCTTTATTATAAAAATCCGGTGAAGGCTGTTTTCCCAGCGAGTACACTGAAACTGTTAACTTCCATTGTTGCCCTTAATTGGTGCTCGGTAGATGAGGAAGTTACGATTGGGGATGAAATTACAATGATAGCCTCTGATTCTACAAGAGCTTACCTGAAGCAAGGGCAGATACTTACGATAAGAAATCTTTTGGAAGGAATGCTGCTACCTTCCGGAAATGATGCCGCTTATGCGGTTGCAGCGTATGTTGGCAGGAAATCCTTATATAACTTGCAGGCTTCCAAGGAAGAGGCTGTGACAGAGTTTGTACGTCTTATGAATGCTCAGGCAAAGGAAATTGGTGTAAAGAATTCCTGCTTCAAAACCCCGGATGGTTATGATGCAGTCGGACAATATACAACTGCTTATGATATGGGACTGATTGGTATTGCAGCTGCAGGATTTGATACAATTACTGAGATCGCTCACAAAAGCAGTTCAAGAAACAGCTTTGTAAGCGGCGAGGATGTAACCTGGAATAATACCAATAAGCTTATTACCAGATTTAGCGGAAAATATTATTCCCCCACAATCGGGTTAAAAACCGGAACGAGTACCATGGCAGGAAGATGCATTATAACCGCCGCCAAGAAGGATGGAAAAGAAGTTATTTGTGCAATCATGGATTCAACGGCCGTCGGCAGATGGGAAGATGCGATTGCTTTAATGAAATATGGACTTGAATGAATAAAGAGGAGGATATAAAATTTGGATCAGTTTAATACAAAACAGATGGAAGAACAAAAGAAAGATCAGCCTAACTTGGAACTAAACTGGACACAGCCTGCAATGGAGCAGATTAATATAAACCAGTATACAGATCAACCATACTATAAAAACGATTATGAGATTCATAATTCTAAAAAAATAATTAGTCGTGCAGGCTTTGCATTGTTGATTCTTGGATTAGTTGTAATTGGATCTCAAACAGTGGTGGATATCCTGATCAATTATTTATGCCCAAGTGTTGCCCAAACAGATTGGTATGTATGGGCAATTACTGCTTTATCTATGGTTGGGATAGGCTTTCCGATCTATTGTCTGATGATAAGCAGAATTCCGAATTCAACCCGTGGAGAAGCTCGAAAAATGAGTCCCTTAAGGTTTGTCATGATATTTTTTATCTGTAACGGGGCAATGTATATAACGAGTTTTATCAGTAGTATTTTCACCGTAATTATCGCTCTATTAAAAGGGGACACAGAACTTCTAAATCCGGCAACTGAAGCGATTATGAACAGTAATTTTGTGATATCCTTAATCTATGCTGCTATTATAGCGCCTATCATTGAGGAACTTATTTTTAGAAAACTTCTTCTGGATAAACTGCGTCGTTTTGGTGACATACCAGCCATACTTATGACGGGTATTGCCTTTGGACTATTTCATATGAACCTTTCGCAATTTTTCTATGCAGCAGTACTCGGATTTATCTTTGCTTATGTTACAATAAGAACGAATACGATAAAATACTCTATTTTGTTACATATGATGATTAATTCTTTATCAACCGCATTCATTATGCCCGTAGTTATTAATAATAATATAATAGGCAGTTTCATTATTATTCTGTGGATAGTTCTTTCAATCACGCTAGGTATTATATTCTTTCTTGTTAATATGAAAAAGATTAAAATCGAAAAGTCAGTTCCACCGATCAAAATGTCAACTTATTTTCTGAATTTAGGCACAATCTTATACACCCTGTTTTGCTTTATCTGGATAATCATAGTTACAATATTTTATTGAGTTAATAACTAACCCAGTTGAGAATCTAGTCATTTAATAAGTGGTTTAGCAGATCGATGAAAGACATACCTGTATCTTCTTGAAATAGGACTCTCTTTGTCAGGGTAGGATTATCCGTCACAATGCAATCCACACCGATAGATTTCATCCGTTCAATCTCACTGGTCATGTTCACTGTCCAGGCATGGACTTCTTTGCCGGCTTTGTGTGCATTTTTTACCACCTGTCTATTAATGTTTCTGGAGCGAATACTGAAAAAATCAACGGCCTCATTATCATAAAAATTGCCATACGTTGCAGTGAGAATCAGTCCTGTTCTGAGGTGGGGATTCAACTGCTTTATTTTAACTAAAGTATTATAATCAGTGGAACAAATTAAGCAGAGGTTATCAAAATCATATTTTTCAATTAATGCAACTAAATTTTCTTCAAATAACAGACCTTTTTGAGCTGCTTTAATTTCAATCGTAAGCTTAATTTTTCCTTTGCATAATTTAATTGCCTCTTCCAAAGTAGGTATTTTCGTCTGTAAAAATTCTTTTCCAAACCAGGAGCCGGCATCTAATCCAGAAAGTTCTTTTAAATCAAGTGTTTCTATCTTCTTATCCAGTCCGGCGGTTCTTTTCAGACTACTGTCATGGAGCAGGACAAGGACACCATCCTTTGTTTGACGGACATCAATTTCAGCGTAATCAGAACCTGCAATAATCGCATTCTCCAGGGCGGGCAGTGTGTTCTCTGGTGCAACATGGGAATTGCCCCGGTGCGAAGAAACCAAAATACCGGATAAGGTATTTCTTAAATAGAACGAATCGCTTTGTATGGCTAAATAAGAGTTAATAAGGCTGACAGCAAGCACAAATATCAAAAAAAATTTGAGAATATGCCGATGCTTTCTTAGTTTGGACGACTGGATAAGGTCATGGTAGGAAGTCTCCTTCCCAAAAAGCGTATTGGTTTGCCAATTCATTCTGTGTGCAGGGATAAGACCAGAATCCTCTTCACGATATCTGTTATATAGTTCAGTAATTAAGTTTACATTTGTGAGATAGGTTATCACATGAAAGAAAAGCAGGAGTATATTATTAATCCTAGGATAAATCGATAGAAATACAGTTATTGCCATATTGTTCTCAACAGTTAAAAATATAAACAAGGCTACAAGTAACAGGATGAAATAATAAACTAGTAAGCAGCTGATCGACAGAACCAAGTTATAAAATATTAAGCTTCTCAATGCCTTTAAACTGCGATCTTTTAACATTATTTTAGATAATTCCATTGCATCGAGAAAACTTTGACGCCTATTGATAAATAATTGAACAACAAACATACCCTTGAAAGCAATCAATGCAATCAAAGTATAGGAAAGCAAGAGCAGGAACTTTGTAAAGCCTAAATCGGCGCTGCCAGGAAAACTTGCTCTGGCATTTAAGGTCATATAAACAAGAATCGGGAGATTCAAAAATACAAAAAGCAGTACCGTAAAAAACGGGAGAGGTATCGTGTTTGAATGAGTGCAGCGTTTTAATTTAATTAAACTAATAAATAAAATATGCGTAATTTTAAACTTTAGATTGTCCTTTTCGCTGTTACAGAAGCTAATCATAGCAATCATTTGATAGAGCAGATAATAGGATATCAGAGCAACCATCACAAACACAAAAAGGATTGCAGGTGGATAACTCAGATAGGACAACACATTTTCAGAGGTTATATAGCTTTGTCCCCATAAATGAATGGTAAATTCCAAACCAAGGTTAATAATTGGCAGGATAAATACAAGAAAGATAACCAGAAAGGTTAATTCAATCAGAAAAAGTCTGCGATTATGAAT
>JAQUYQ010000066.1:0-6523 GCA_028691795.1 Herbinix sp. | reverse complement strand
AATCAGAATGTCAGAACTGCTTACGGTATTCTATCAAGTATAGTTGGTATTATATGCAATTTATTTCTATTTAGCGTTAAACTGAGTGTGGGTTTAATTATTAACAGTATCTCCGTTATGGCAGATGCCTTCAATAACTTATCGGATGCTGCTTCTTCAGTGATTAGCTTTATCGGTGTAAAGCTGGCAGGAAGACCGGCGGATAAGGAACATCCCTTCGGGCACGGAAGATTTGAATATATTGCTGCGCTTGCAGTAGCATTTTTAATATTGCAGGTAGGTTTCAGTTTATTTCAAAGTTCCTTTCAAAAGGTGCTGCATCCGGAGAGTATCAACTTTAATCCGGTTTTAACTGTGATCTTGTGTTTCTTTGTTTTGGTTAAGGTGTGGTTGATGTTTTTTAACCGTAAATTGGGAAAACGTATTAATTCAACTGTTATGCTGGCAACTGCAGCCGATTCAATGGGAGATGTCGTTGTAACCTCGGCTACCATCATTTCTACGGTGATAGGAGGGCTAACCGGATGGAAAATAGATGGATACATGGGTGTCATTGTCTCAATATTTGTCATGCTGGCAGGCTTTCGTATAGCAAAGGATACACTTATGCCATTGCTTGGACAGGCGGTAGAACGAGAGGTATATGAGAAAATCACAACTATGGTGGAAAGCTATGACGGTATTGTCGGTACACACGATTTGATTATCCATAACTATGGACCGACGCGTCGTATGGCAACCATTCATGCAGAAGTGCCTAATGATATTGATTTTGAGAGAGCACATGAGACCATTGATCAAATAGAGAGAGATGTAATGGAACAAATGGACATATTCATGGTAATACACATGGATCCGATTGAAGTAAATGATGAGATGGTACTGGAGAAGAAGAGATTAGTTATGGGTATCATTAGAGATATGGAAGCAAAAGCAACCATACATGATTTCAGGATAGTTAATGGTGAACATCAAATCAATCTGATCTTTGATCTTGTATTACCATATTCTTACACGAAAGAAGCAGAGCAAAAACTGTTAAGCAGTATCGTGGAGGAGGTAAGAAAACATGATGTAAGGTATCAATGTATGATAACGATGGAGAACAGCTTTGTTGCTGAAAAATAAGAGATGGGCAGATTATATGATGATTACTATGGATGTTTTATACATAGTCATCATCATATAATCTGCCTACTAATTGTTATAGTTTTCATAGATTAAAAAGCTAAATTAATTAAGGATTGGAATGTAATAACGGCAGGGAGGATCTTTATCATGGTAATTGATTTTCATACGCATATATTTCCGGACAAAATAGCAGGTAAAACAATAGAAATGCTGGAAGAGGTCGGAGGTATTAAAGCTTTTACTGATGGTACGTTAAATGGATTAAAAAAGTCAATGTTGGATAATAATATAAATATATCCGTGGTGCTTCCTGTTGTGACAAAACCTTCTCAATTTGATACTGTGAATTCCTATGCGGCTGAAATCACCGGCAAAGAAGGAATTATATCCTTTGGCGGAATTCATCCAGATAACGAGGATTTCCGCGAAAAGCTGGAACAAATTCAGAAAATGGGCTTACTTGGCATCAAGCTTCATCCGGATTACCAAGAAACTTTTATTGATGATCCTAAGATGGTTCAGATTATAAAGTATGCTGCAAATCTGGGGCTGATTGTACTAATTCACGCAGGCCTCGATATCGGTCTCCCTGACCCGATACACTGCCCTCCGCAAAAAGCAGCGGATATGCTGAGCCAGCTTGACAATGAGAGCGCTCAGATTATACTTGCTCATACCGGCGGCTATGATATGTGGAAAGATGTTGAGGAATACCTCGTAGGGAAAAATGTATGGATAGATATTAGTTATTCACTTGGCAAGATTTCTGATGAGCAATTCGTAAGGATTGTGAAAAACCATGGAGCAGACAGAGTACTATTTGCTACGGATTCACCCTGGGGCGGACAGAAGGAGACACTGGAGTATATAAGAAATTTGGATTTTACGGAGGAAGAACTGGATCGAATGTTGTGGAGAAATGCGGAGGAACTACTCGGACTGAGTTAGGAGGGTCAATGGTATAGGTTTTCTGGGTTTACTTTGGAATGAATAGAGGTTTATAGAGAGATTTGAAGTAATTTTATATTTATTATAAAAAATTAAGAAAAATTGAAATTTGTTCTTGAAAAATAGAAATTGATAGGTTATAATATCATTCGTGGCTGACATAACAAAGCCAACAACTTAATACATTGGGCTATCGCCAAACGGTAAGGCACTGGACTCTGACTCCAGCATCTCAAGGTTCGAATCCTTGTAGCCCAGTTATAGCAGTAAAACGTAGGTTTTCTGCATGTTTCAGAATTTCATTAAATAAGATAAGGTACTGGATTATTCCTAAGAAATTGGGTAGTCCAGTGCCTTGTTTTTTGCGTTGAAAGGACGGTAAAGATGAAGAAAATTACAATGAGAAGTAACCAAGTAAGCAGACAAAGTTTGACCTTAGAGGAAGCATTTGGACAGTTTATTAAAATGTGTACACTCAAAAACCTATCTCCAAAAACAATTGAAACCTATGAATGGCATTATAAAATTCTGGTGAAGTATCTTGACGGTAATACCCCAATATCAGAAATAGACAGGAATGTAATTGACGATTATATTATTCATCTTAAGCAAAGCGGAACTATTAGAGATATTACGATTAATACTTACCTTAGAAGTATTCGAGTATTTTTATATTATCTGATGAAGCAGAATTTGATGGACGAGTTTGTAATCCAAATGCTAAAGGTAGATAAGATAATAAAAGAAACCTATACAGACCCAGAACTAAAATTACTCTTAAAGAAACCAGATATCAAAACCTGTGATTTCACAGAATATAAAACATGGGTATTCTCTAATTACCTTTTGGCTACTGGTAACAGAATATCAAGTGTCTTGGGTATACGAATTAAAGATTTGGATTTTACTAATTATCTTATTAACGTTACCAAGACAAAGAACCGTAAAGCACAAATAATCCCCATGAGCAAAGTTCTTGCCAGCATCTTGTTAGAATATATGCAATACAGAAATGGAGAAGAGGACGATTATCTATTTTGTAATTCCTATGGGGAGATGGGGAATATACATACCTTTGAAGGACTATTGCAGAGATATAACCGCAAACGTGGAGTAGCCAAAACATCGGCTCACCTGTACAGGCATACATTCGCTAAAAACTGGATAATTAATGGCGGTGATATATTCAGACTCCAAAAAATACTTGGTCATTCCGATTTAACCGTTGTAAAGGAATATGTAAATATGTTCTCAAATGACTTATCTATTGATTTTGACAAGTTTAATCCTTTGGATAATATGAATATAGCTTTTGACCGTAAAGCTATTGGAATGAGATAAGAGAGAGCATAAAAAGGAAGTCTAGGACGGATTTACTCTGTTCTGACTTCTTTTTTGGTAGTGACCTTTATTTGAATTAACTTGCTTCTTCGATATAGTTCCAAATAAAATTGTGATGGGTCTTTTTCTTACCTCTGCAACAGGCACTAATTGACCTATTATTAAATCCTTTTTCTAGTTCGGCTTGTCTGGTGCTTGACCAAATCTGTATTAACTCGCCATCAAGGTTATATTGAGCAACCTTTTTACCAAATCTCTTGTCTAAATAACAAACTGTGCATGATAATAGCAAGTTGGATCAGTTATTAAAACACATGAACCTGTATTAACAGGTAGAAACGGAGAGAATATGAGGTATAAAAAATTAGCTTGGTTCATAATAATAATGGGGATACTATTTATCCCACATACAAGCGTGCAAGCAAAAGAGTATGGATTTGAGGCAGAGGTAATCAGCAACGATGCCTATTCCTATAGTTTTAAATTGACAAAAGCGCACGATGTTTCCTTTACAATAACTGAAGAAGGTGACAGTGTCATTGAGTGTTATGTGAAAGATGCCACAGCAAAAAAGCACCCGTTAACTCTTGGAAGTAATAATACAGCAACGATTTATCTGGAAGCAGGTAAATATAGCTTATGCATTGTCAATAAAGATGATTTTGAAAAATATTATCAAGTAAGTATTGATACGGAAGCAGCCAAAAATAATTTTTCTGATGACGAAGAAGGCGAGGCTGCTTATGAAGAGTACTTAGATGATCAGAAGGATAGCGGCACAGGTAATGAGGATTTAATAAAGGTAGAAGAAATTGAATTTGATTTATCTTCATTTGATTCGACAGAAGTAACTGTTAACGGTGAGACTTTAAAGAGCATTAAGGTAGCTGCAAGTGACTGGTTTACTCTTGAAGTTCAATATGTTAATGGCGGAGCTCCATCTGCTACAGATATCGAATATAGTTTCAGTAATAAAGAGTGCATTTCAATACGAGATCAGGAGTATGGAGAATTTAATGCTTTGAAAGAGGGAGATTGTGTTATTACCGCAACATATGGTGACGCAAGCATAAAAATAAATGTTCATATTTATGATGTCAAATATTCTATAAAAAAAGAAGAATATACTCTTCGATACGGAAACACATCAGCAGTTGATTTTGTAAGGGATGACAAAAAATATGCAAATGAGGTGTTAAAGGCTACATCTTCTGATAAAAAAGTAGCAGTTTACGATATGGATGAGGAATTAATCGTAGCAAAAAAAGCAGGAACTTGTACTCTGACTTTTACTATGATAAATGGTCAAAAAGTCACATGTAAAGTAACTGTTCCAAAATTTTCATTATTAGAAAATATTGATTCACAAGTTGCATTAACGTATTTATTGGTAACCGGTTAAAAGACGAAAAAACGATTACATATGTTGAGTACGCCGTATATCAGTACGACAACAAAGGAAATCGTGTGAATGTATCTGATTCGGATTTTACTTGGAATGATAATATTTATGGGGGAAGCTTCATACACGTTTATACTACTGCTAATGTTAAGAAATATCATTCTTGTGTAAAGAGAGTTTATTATGAGGATGATACTACCTGGACGAATCCGTACTATAAGGAATGGGCTACGAAATATAAGAGTAAATTCTAATATTAATTTATAGCAAAAGGTTTCTGAAATAGAGTTAAGACTATTTCAGAAACCTTTTATATTTTATCAAAATTGAATTTTTTTTTGCTTAGACAAAAGATTACGATACAGGACACTATATTATTATCAGTACATCCATACCGGTGAATAAATTTACATGCAGCTCCGGAATCATAATAATCTGTAATGGGTATATTCCTTTATGGTTTATAGTTCACCGCAATCTTTTAAAACAACTTTCAAAAACTCATGAAGCGAAAAATCGGGATTGTCATAATATTCGGTTGATCCTATGAATCGACGGTCTGTATGTAATTTTGCAGACCGGATTCTATCAGCTCGTTCTATAGCCTTTTTAATGTCATCTAAGGATATCTGACCTAATATTTTTTCAATGGAAGGTTTGGTTTTAATATCGGCAGTTGTAGGAAGGTTATAAATTCGCCTTATAGCTGTAACGTAAGCTCCATTATTGGAAACTTGTCTATTGAAGTCTTCTTTATGAAGTATTAACCATAAATCAAAATTGACGCTGCTAAAAGCATGAAATACCTTTTTTCCATTTTTAGTTTTCTGACCAGTCCTATGCAAATCGTTACAGATTTCTATGTTTTCTTTAAATTCACTATCGTTAAAGTCATAATCAAATAGACAGGCATTATCATATTCCGTATAGTTTTTAATTAATTTTTTTGCATTCCCTTCGGTAGTATTAAAGGTCACTACGCGTAGGGGCATTTGCTTAAGCAATGAAGAGAGATGTTTTAGATACATTTCTTCTTGCTGACCTTCACATACGCAAAGATAGGTTTTACGATATAAAGCCATTATTCCTCCTCCTCTGCGTTGGGAACAAACACCTTGGCGAAATCGATATAAGGTAGAGCACCGTATTTTCCTTTAAAATAGTTGAGTAGATAGTTTTGATCATTTCTTACATCAGTGGAACCGAAATCAGCCAGAGAAAAAATTATACTTTCGTAAGTGTCTTTATCTTTCTCAACAAACTTGATCTGATCACGGCGAAAGATCTGATTGTTTAAGTAAATTGGATTATGAGTAGTGAAAATTAATTGTGCGCCACTCTTATTAAGCGCCTGATTGTTAAATAACGATATAATTCCTTTTACTAATTCAGGATGAATAGCTGCATCAAATTCATCAATTACGAATACCCCCCCCTTAGTGAATAAACTTTCGAAAGGAAGGGCGAAATCCAGAAGCTTTAAAGTGCCCCGGGATTCCATTAACTCAGCAGGAATCACAACATTCTGATCTCCGGATTTATATATGGAAACCAATTGCATATTTGCAGAGCGATCATCATCAGATTTATTAGACTTAAATAAAATACTTTGAGGTCCGAAATCAGCATTTTTAACAAAGCCATCCAAGGTATTATTCCATAACATAAAATCTTTATCAGGCTTATCGGATAAAGAGAATG
>JAQUYQ010000257.1 GCA_028691795.1 Herbinix sp. | reverse complement strand
TGTAAATATATGCATAATTATCAATCATTTGTTTTTCATTAAAATTAACCATCTGTTTCTCCTATCTCTGCAATGAGCACATGATATAGTTTATCGTAAATATTATTATAAAAACTATTGGCAGGAGAAGCGGCTGACCATCTTCTCCTGCCGCAATTTGTTACATAACTCCTAAAAATGAAAGTACAATTGATAACACAATAACTAATAATATAAGCTTAAGCGTGTTAACATTTTTCTTTTTAAACATAAAGTACAGCAGAAAAACAAATCCAAGCGGTAACATATTAGGAAGAATAGAATCAAAGATACCCTGAATGGATACATTTCCTACTACTACCAGACTTTCTGCAAATTTTAAGGATACGTAAGATGGAATTAAACCCCCAACTACCATAACACCCAAAATACCGGCTGCTTTCGTAATGGCATTCGCATTCGCACTGATCATATCAACAGCACTAACACCCATTTTATATCCCATTCTTCCAAATATAATTCTGGAGAATGCGCCTGCGGCCCAGATAAGTATGTATAAAATAGGCCCTAATACGGATCCCTGTCCTGCAAATGAGCAGCTGATAGCTGCTGCAATCGGCATCAATGTAAACCAGAATATTGCATCACCCAAGCCTGCTAAAGGACCAAATAAACCTGTTTTCACATTCTTGATCAATGTTCTGTCTTGACCTGCTTCTTCCAAAGAGAGTACAAGGCCCTGTAAAAATGTAGCCATATGCGGTTCAGTGTTTATGAAGTCCATATTATTTTTCATAGCATCCGATATTTCTGTCTTTTGATTTCCATAAATCTTCTTAAATCCCGGAATCAAACCTAAGCAAAACCCTGGCGCCTGCATTCTTTCAAAGCTGAAGCATGCCTGTTCAAAGAAAGACAACATACTCATCTTATCAATATCTTTCTTTGTTAATTTATTTCTAGATACCATCATCGTCTCCTCCTTCTCCATTTGCTGCTTTACTTTCTTTCGAAAAATTTCTCTTTAGCCATTCTTTCACTTCACTATTATTAATATATCCAATGAATGCAATCGCACCGGCAACAATAGCAACCGGCAGGATATTCTTAACCTGACATACCGTAACCATTACAAATCCCAAAAACAGATAAGCTATATTACGTTTATTTAACATAACAACTAATAAAAGCGCAAGACCAACTGCGGGCAGTAATCCACCGGCAATCTGAAACCCATGAATTAATGCTGCCGGGAATGCATTAACGAATGTAGATACACTGGATTGCAGTGCATATGCAGAGACAAATGCAATAACAGAATATAAAAATGCTTTTATTGCCATACTTCCAAAAACAATTCGCATATATTTTTTCGTATTTGCTTCATCACAAGCTCTATCCAGTGGTGCTAAAAAGCCTGCATACGCCGTATTAGAAATGATACCGAGCCATTGCCCCAACAATGCAAACGGTAATGATAATCCTAACGTAACTTCAACACTCTGACCTGTTGTATAAGCTAAAACTGTTGTCATTAAACCTGCAATTAAAGGATCCGGAGGAACGGTTCCTCCAACCGTAAGTAAACCCAAATAAGATAATTCTGCTACTGCACCGGCAGCAAGACCCGTCTGTACATCTCCCAATACAATACCGATTAAAAAAGAGACAACCAACGGCCTAAACCACATAAATGCTTCTACACAGCCATCCAATGCACAAATGAATACTACTACTGCAATTAATATACCCTGGACTAAAGTAATCTCCATAATTTAGTTCTCCTTCCAACGCTTCTTTTTTATATTCCAAAATTCTGGCCAGAATTCTTTAGAATCACTTCTTTGGTTCAAAATCAAATTTCTTATCGCCCGGTGCAATTTGTATGTATACTTCAATATTCGAATTGCGAATTGCCCTTAAATCTTCCAAATCCTTATCATCAACATATACATGAACATCATTGGATAGTCTTTTATTTGGTCCTACATGCATATTACCGATACACAATTTATCAATTGGTACCCCATTTTCAACAAGTTTTCTTGCACTCTGTGGATCTCTGACAATCAAAAAAATCTTTTGTGACGGTGATGCTTTATGAATAACATCAATTGTTTTTTGCAATGTAAAGAAACGAATACCGCATCCTACATTATCGGCAGTCATTTGCATTAAGGATTGCTGAACAGGATCAGCTGCAGCAATATCATCTGCTACTACAATTAAATTACAGTCCAATGAACCTGCCCATGAGCAGCCTACCTGTCCGTGAACTAATCGATTGTCAATTCTTGTCATAACAATATTTGGCATTTTATCTTCTCCTTTCATACCCAAATTAACTATATACTTGAATTATAATTTTATATCATAAATTTGTCAATATGTTATTACAATATTACATTATAATATTTGGTCTTGATTTTCTTATTTACTTCGTGTACAATAATATAAATTTGTAATAACTATATTACGTTGTAACTATATTAAAGGAGGATAATAATTATGACATTAAAGAAGAAGACAATGCTGGATTATGTTGCGGAATCTCCCGCTGCAATGATAGCTAATATCAAAAGGGGTAAAGAGTTAACCTCTTTGCTGGTTAAAGAATATGTTGAAGGAAATTATAAAAACATATGGATTATTGCATCTGGCTCCTCCGGTAACGGATCAAATTGTGCCAGACAATTTATGAGAAAGCATTTGTCATGTGAAGTAAAGGTCCTTTCACCTTTTACCTTCCAATATGCTGAAAACGACTTTACTGAGAATGATATGGTAGTGGTTGTGTCACAAAGTGGTTATAG
>JAQUYQ010000256.1 GCA_028691795.1 Herbinix sp. | reverse complement strand
CTAACACCACCTGTCCTACAATTGGGGGCTGCATTAATAATTGTTCTAAATTCTTTCCAAATACTTCAATTGCACCATCTTCCGCTTTTTCCGTTAATGCACTTCTTATTTCCCGTTCAATTGCTGGCGCAATCAGACGTTTGTAACAGTCATCAATTACTTCTTTTAGTATCGGTGTTGTATAGTTATTATCAGCACTAATTACCTTTTTTTGCAAAAATTGAATAATACGCTCTTCTGGGGCTTCTATTTTCACATTCAGAATTTTTTCTTTTTCTCCACGATTAAGTGCTAGCACACGATGTCCCGCAAGTTTATTAATTGGCTCTTCAAAATTATAATACATTTCATATACAGATTCTGCTTTTTCATCCTTTGCTAGCGAAATAATTTTCCCCAGCTGCACTGTTATATCCCTAATATAAATCCGATAATCAGCCGCATCCGATATTGATTCTGCAATGATATCTTTGGCACCTGCTATTGCTTCCTCTGTTGTTGCCACTTCGTTTTCCTCAGAAACGTACGCTAATGCCAGTTCTTCTATTGGCTGATCTGCCTTTTGCAGTGCAATTATTACAGCCAACGGCTCTAGACCCTTTTCCTTAGCTATTGTTGCCCTTGTGCGACGTTTTGGGCGATACGGACGATATAAGTCTTCCACTACCACAAGTGTTTCCGCTGCAGTAATTTGTGCCTTTAATTCTTCCGTTAATTTACCTTGCTCTTCTATACTAGATAAGACCTGTCCCTTTTTATCTTCTAAATTGCGAAGATAGGTAAGACGCTCGAATAGTTTTCTAAGTTGTTCATCATCCAAAGATCCTGTTACTTCTTTACGATATCGTGAAATAAATGGGATGGTATTACCTTCGTCAATTAATTTGACTGCTGCTTCGACCTGCTCTTTTCTGACGCCTAGTTCCTGTGTTAATTTCTGATTAATATCCATTATTATTACCTCTCTTATTTTAACGCTAACTCTTATTATAATAGAAAACTGCTATACTTGCAAAGTTAGAGTTCACTCTGTTTTCTTGAATTGTTATAAACCATATGCTATACTATGGATAGTTACTATTTCCTAGACTTTCTACTAGAGGTATATTATGAAAGAAGACCAAATATTATCCAAGCAGCAGCAAAAATCCAAAGAAACAAGAGACCGCATTTTCAAGGCTGCAAAGCTGATTATGAAAAAAAATGGCTATGAGGCTCTTTCTATCAAAAATATATGTGATGCTGCAAATGTTTCTAACGGGAGCTTTTACCACCACTTTAAAACAAAAGATGATTTGCTCTCTTATTACATTGAAGATCAGCCAAGCATCAATCCCGAAGTACTTACAACTCCAAAAAGCATAGACGAAATAATTGAAACCATTATTCAGGTGTATTTAAATTATGCTAAGTATTGCCGTGCACTAGGCGTTGATTTTATGGCAAATTATTATACTCCTAAGAACCAGGCGCTCAATCCCCATATTCGTACCGAACGGCCTTATCCTATCGTAACCGTTCAGACATATTTAGAAAAGGGGATAACTGCTGGCGTTATAAATAAAGATCTGCCCCTTGATGAGGTAACGACTGACATTCGAATGCTTGTTATTGGAAATGTCTTTGAATGGTGTTTGAATTCAGGTACCGCTGATTTTGAAGGCAATATCCGTAGATCCTTAAGCAAATATTTAGAAGGTACGTTGCGTTAATAAAACGCCACGTACCTTCTTCAAACTTTTCCTATATACATTTTTCCCGCTTATCTAACTCTATAGCATGAAGTGCTGCTCTTTTAGCATGGATAATTGTCGTATCAAATAACAGCGTTTTTGTATCCGCCTGGTTTATCAACAACCCTATTTCCGTACATCCAAGAATTACGCCTTCTGCACCTTGTTTAGATAATTCTTCGATAATATCGATAACCTTCTTTTTCGATATTTCTTCTATTTTTCCCAAACACAGCTCATTATAGATGGTGTTATTTATTACATCCACACCTAAACGATCTGGTATCAACACCTCAATGCCACGTTCCACTAATTTGGATTTGTAAAATTCCTGTTCCATGGTATACTTTGTTCCCAAAAGTGCAACTTTTGAAATTTTTCGCTCCACTAATTCATCTGCCGTTACTTCAGCAATGTGCAAAATTGGAATTGCGATACTCCTTTGAATTTGATCCACCATCTTATGCATCGTGTTTGTACATATTACAATAAAATCTGCCCCTGCCTTCTCAAGAGATTGGGCGGCCTCTGATAATATTGCTCCACTTTTTTCCCACTCTCCCTGTGCTTGGCATTGTTCAATTTCATCAAAATCCACACTATAAATAATACACTTTGCGGAATGGAGGCCACCTAACTCTTCTTTGATAGTACGGTTTATTATCTGATAGTATGTAACGGTACTTTCCCAACTCATGCCACCAATTAATCCAATTTTTTTCATTGTATCACCACCTTTTACAACTGATTTTTCACTTTACTTGTAGCCTTACAGTACCTTCAAAAATCGTCTAAAAGCCTCTCGTCCATCTTCTGAGCACTTATAGACGCCTGCATCTTCTAGTACTTTTATAAATACAATTCCTATTTCTTTTTGAATAATTCCCATGATATTCTCACTCGTGAATGTTTTGTATTTTGATAAAAATTCCAATACCCAGTCGGCATGTTTTTCAAGAATAACATCCTTTGTAATGTCTTTATTTTTCAAAATATAGTCTGCAAGCAATTCCATTTCTTCTTCTAAGCGCGCTGGTAGCACTGCAAGTCCCATTACTTCTATCAATCCAATATTTTCTTTTTTAATATGATGATGCTGGGCAT
>JAQUYQ010000255.1 GCA_028691795.1 Herbinix sp. | reverse complement strand
TTATTTATGAAATCCATTTGTTATGTAGTTTATTAATTTGCAGTAAGTACTGTTTTAATTCTGCTGAATTCCTGAGTCATTGAATCCAGTAATGCATAATAACGGATCTGATTATCAGCCAAATATGCTTCTTCCGTATCAATATCCACATTATTTCCGTCAAGTCGGTAGCTAAGTGATGCGTTATCTGTATAAACAGTTGCATCCAATAAGTTTAAATCTACATCTGCTACTGCCTTATCGAGAGACCCTTCTCCTGAAAGTGCCGTGGTCAGATATGATTCAAATTGTACATCTTGTCTTTTGTAATTTGGAGTATCTACATTCGCAATATTATTCGAAATTACTTCATGTCTCGTTAAACTTGCATCTGCAGCTTTATTCAATACATTAATGTAATTAAATGCGTTAGAGCCTATCATTTCTACACTCCTTTCCATATATAATTCATTATAATAAATATTTACAAAAACACAAGATATATTTGAAAAAATAGTAGAATTATACTATACCTTGTGTAATTATGGATTTAATTTTATATTCCTGTCGTTAATATATGTTGTAATATATTGTAAATACTTGCATTATGTAAAACAGGAATATATGGGTAGTATTTTATAAAGTATTTTACCATTACAGTCAAAATATTACACCACTTAGCATACTGGCGTAGCAAAAATCAAGATATCTGGCAAGCATTCCAGCTTAAAAAACAGGTAAATTAAAGTATTTTATATCAACTTTCCATATAATCACTTGTTAAATAATTACTTAAAATGAATTATTATGTAAATCTTCCAACAAAAAAGGATTTATGAGAAAAAACTTTCCCACAAATCCTTTTGCTCTTAAAAATCCATTTATCATTAGTTATTATTTATTTTATTCAATTCTTCAAAAACTACATCATTTAATACCCTGATATAGGTTCCCTTCATTCCCGAGGAACGGGATTCTATAACACCGGCACTCTCAAATTTGCGAAGGGCATTTACAATTACTGATCTTGTAATACCTACGCGGTCAGCAATTTTACTTGCAACCAAAATTCCTTCATTACCCTTAAGTTCTTCAAAGATGTGTGTAATTGCTTCCAATTCTGAAAAGGATAATGTACCGATTGCAGATTTTACAATCTGTACCTTTCTATTTTCTTCTGCATTTTCTTCATTCACAGATCTCATCATTTCAAGACCAACAACGGTTGTCCCGTATTCACTTAAAATAATATCATCCAGAGTATACTGTGGCCCGTTCTTATATAAGAATAGAGTTCCGAGCCTCTCTCCTGCAATATCAATCGGAGTAATAATAGCCTGATAGGTATCTACATTGTCAAATTCAAAACCAAGTGTTCTTAAATTGACGTTCTCTTTTGTAGATAAAATGTTCAAGAGTCTTTCATTTAGTAAGCCATCAATGTGTCTCCCAACTGCATCTTTAATTAACTCTTTAATTTCATTGATATCGTTGCGGTTTTTAACACCAAGTACTTTACCCTTGCGGCTGATCACTAAAACATTAGATGCAAGTATTTCACTCAGGACCACACAGATGTCATTAAATACTACCTTATGCGAATTATTATTATGCAGTAAATTGTTAATCTTTCTTGTTTTATCCAACAACTGTACACTCATTAAATGGTTCCTCCCAGCTTTCTATGTTCCCCCTCTTCACTACCAATAATTATGTTAAACTAAATTATATGTATTATCCATGGAAGAAGGTAATACATTAGAAATATTTGCTAATTGTATTACCTTCCTAATTTTATCATATATTATTACCAAAAACAATAGTCTTTTCTTTAATTTGTTATATATTATGAGATAATTATTACTTATTTTTATCAATTTTGCATTTTTTTAAAAATTAATTTAATTTTTTAAATTACTCATAACATAACCGCATTTATCATTTTCGCAAACCAGTTTATTACCTTTTTCCACCAAAACACCACCGCACTTTTCACAGCTGATATTGGAAGGCTTTTGCCATTTCATAAATTCACAGTCTGGATTATTGACACAACCGTAATACTTTCTACCTTTTTTGGTTTTTCGTACAACGATATCACTGCCACAGAGAGGGCAAGCCACTCCAATTTTCTCTAGATACGGTTTTGTGTTTTTACAGTCAGGGAAGCCCGGACATGCAAGGAATCGGCCGTGAGGTCCATATTTTACTACCATATTTTTCCCGCACAAATCACAAATTTCTTCAGAAACTTCATCCTCTATCTGTATTTTATCCAGTTCGATATGTGCATTATTAACTGCCTCTTCCAAATCAGGATAAAAATTACTTACTACCGTCTTCCAATTTACCGTCCCATCTTCAACACAGTCGAGCAGAGATTCCAAATTAGCAGTAAAATTCACATCAACAATACTGGAAAATGCACATTTCATGATACTATTCACAGCTTCACCAAGCTCAGTCACATATAAATTTTTATTTTCTTTGGCAATATAACGCCTTACTATAATTGTTGTTATCGTAGGTGAATACGTACTCGGTCTTCCAATACCAAGCTCTTCAAGTGTTTTAACTAGAGAAGCTTCCGTATAATGTGCTGGAGGCTGGGTAAAATGCTGACTATTGTTAAGTTGCAGAAGCTCCAGTTTATCACCTTCCTGCAGACTTTCAAAATTAGCTCCGCTTTCTTCTTCCTCTTCCTCCGGCGTATACACACTCATAAAGCCTTCAAAAACTAACTTAGAGGTTGAGGTTGTAAATCGAAAACCATTCCCATCTATCTTAATCGTCGTTGTCTCATACTTTGCCGGTTGCATTCTGCTGGCAACGAATCTTTTCCATATTAATTGGTAAAGACGGTATTG
>JAQUYQ010000254.1 GCA_028691795.1 Herbinix sp. | reverse complement strand
TAGAAAGATGAAGCTTAAAAGGGGTTAATTGAGAATCAAAAAACTAAAAATCATAAGATTAGACGTTAGTTTTAAAGTCTAATAGTGGAAGCGGGTGAAGGAATGTAAAGTCCTTTACCTATTTTATTTTCGTAAGAAAAACTTGAAGCAAACAAAAGTCGATTATATCCTATCAAGCAATTACAAAGGTAGAACTGGGAGCAATATAATCAGTCCATGAAATAGGTGTTATCGCGCATATTAGGGGGAAAGTAGAAGAGTATAGTTGCGTCCTTCGAGGTATTGAAATATAATGGTAATTAGCGAAGATACAAGCAGGAAGTTGATATTGAAGGAAGTAAGTAAAGTGGAGCATTATACTTCGGATGATACGCGATATAAAATAATAAACCAAAGGATGATAAAAAATGAAACGGATATTTTTAGTTGAGGACGATTTGAGCTTAATCAATGGGTTATCCTTTGTTGTTAAAAAGCAAGGATATGAACTAGACATTGCCCGTACAAGTTGTGAGGCGGATACCATATGGGCAGACGGGAAATATGACCTGGTAATTTTAGATGTATCCCTTCCCGATGGCTCTGGCTTTGATATATGTAGAAAAATACGCCAGATATCAAAAGTACCGATTATATTTCTAACGGCCGCGGATGAAGAAACAGACATCATAATGGGACTTGATATTGGTGGCGATGACTATATTACAAAACCCTTTAAGCTGGCTGTATTTATGTCGAGAATAAATGCATTGCTTCGTAGAAGTGATAATTTTAGCCAGGCAGATGCAGAACTGATTTCTAATAATATAAAGATTCAGCTTCTCAAAGGAGAGGTATATAAAAATGACGAGCAACTTGAATTAACAGCAAGTGAATATAAATTGTTACGTCTGTTTATGGAGAATCCCGATTTGGTACTTTCACCAGAACAGATCTTAAGTAGATTATGGGATTGCGATGAAAACTATGTGGATAACAATACACTTACTGTGTATATACGCAGATTGCGCACGAAAATTGAGGATAATCCAAGCGAACCAAAAAAGATACGAACCGTTCGCCGTATGGGTTACAAGTGGAATTCTGCTGATTGAGGGGTATGATGAAAATACTGGCAAATAAGAAAATCAAAGCTCTTTTTTATAAATTATTGATATGTATAGCGGTATTTATCTTAGTCTCAGTGGCGCTCCTGAATGTTAGACTTAGAAATGCAGCACTTTATATCGTTATATGTTCGCTGTGCATGGCACTGGCAATAGTGATAGTCAGCTATAGATATTTCAAGGAGCAGCACAAAATCATTGAAAATGCGGCTGCACAAATCACAGAATTTATTTCAGGCAATCAAAATGCCCGTATCGATTGCAATGAGGAGGGTGAATTATATAGACTGTTTCACGAAGTAAACTCCTTAGCCTCCATTCTAAATGCGCGTGCTGAAAATGAGTTGAGAGCCAAAGAGTTTTTGAAGAGTACAATATCGGATATTTCCCATCAGTTAAAGACGCCACTTGCTGCGCTTAATATCTATAATGGGATTCTACAAGGCGAGGCAGAAAATCTACCGACGATTCAGGAGTTTACAAATCTTTCAGAACAGGAACTAGACAGAATAGAAACATTAGTACAAAATCTTTTGAAAATCACAAAACTGGATGCGGGCGCAATTGTTATGGACAAAAGCTTGGAGAATGTATCTGAAATGATGGAATGTGTAAACAAACATTTTTCCTTTCGTGCGGGGCAAGAGGAAAAGAGCATCAGTTTGACAGGTAATGACACCATTACGCTTTTCTGTGACCGTGACTGGCTGATAGAAGCAATCGATAATATTGTTAAAAATGCGCTAGACCATGAAAAAAAGGGTGATACTGTGAGTATTGAATGGAAACAATTTGCCTCAGTCGTTCAGATTATTATAAAAGATACTGGAACTGGTATTCATACGGAGGATCTTCATTATATTTTTAAGCGATTTTACCGCAGTCGATTTTCACAGGATACTCATGGCATTGGACTTGGTTTACCCCTTGCCAAATCGATTATTGAGGCACACAACGGTACTGTGGAAGTTGAAAGTGAATTAGGTATTGGTACTACTTTTGTTATAAATTTTTTAATTCCTACAAAATTGTAGGCTAAAATTCATCTCGTTGTAGGGTAAGTGCGATACTCTTTCAATGTAGTTCAAATACAGAAAGAGGTGTTTATACGATGAACTTATTAGAAGGTAAATCAATTTGTAAAACTTATGGCAGCGGTGAAGCAGCTGTACATGCATTAAAGGATGTTAGCTTTTCCGTTTTGAAAGGTGAGTTTGTAGCAATAGTCGGAGAATCGGGCTCCGGTAAAAGTACGCTCCTAAATATGCTGGGGGCACTTGATACTCCAACTTCCGGCAAGGTTTTTATTGATGGTAACGATACGTTTACGATGAAAGATAGCAAACTCACCATCTTTCGCCGCAGAAATATCGGATTTATTTTTCAGGCATTTAACTTAATTCCTGAATTAACGGTTGAGCAGAATATTATGTTCCCTATTTTGCTTGATTATCAGAAACCCAATGAAAAGTATCTAGAAGAACTACTAACGGTACTTAATTTAAAAGAACGCCGTCACCACTTGCCAAGCCAATTGTCAGGTGGTCAACAGCAGAGGGTGGCAATCGGACGAGCTCTGATTACACGTCCAGCCCTAATCCTTGCAGACGAACCAACCGGTAATCTGGATTCACAGAACAGCAGTGAGTTAATTGCTTTGCTAAAAGAAGCGTCAAAGAAGTATGAGCAAACCATTATTATGATTACCCATGACCGCAGTATAGCGCAGGCTGCAGACCGGGT
>JAQUYQ010000065.1:7518-13151 GCA_028691795.1 Herbinix sp. | reverse complement strand
ATAGTTGAGTAGCCCTCTTCGACAGGTTACAAATAGTCTATTAATTAATATGCTTCCCTAGCTCAGTTGGTAGAGCAACGCATTCGTAATGCGTAGGTCGTGGGTTCGAGTCCCATGGGGAGCTGTTGCGAAGAGTCTTGTGTATCAAGGCTTTGAGAGAATATGAGAAAGAAAAAAGGACATTAAGGTGTCTTTTTTTTGATCTAATTTATAACTATAATGCAAGGTACTAAAACACCTGCCGGCAAAAGCTCGAGGATTAACACCTTGTAAGAAGTGTTTTGGATAAAATAAAACAGTATTCTGATTATCAGTTTTATTCTGCAATCACTGCGAGGTGAAGCTTATCGTAAAGATAAATAAAAACAGCCCTCGGTGCTAGAAATGACGTTTACAAAAAATAGCCGTCCCTGTCTCTGTTAAAGTTAGGACGACTATTTTAGTCAAATAAATATTTTAATTTGTACCGGGTATTTGATTTAATATTTGAGGTGTAATTGCATATTTTATTATCAAAGGTTACTGCTTTTACATTATACTATTTATCGCTGAAATTATCGCGTACTCCATCCAATATCTTACTGCCTATTCTCTTGTGAAATAGCGGATCTTTGGGGATATCCGGATTAATTCCTAAATCCTGCGGTGCCAAACATGCCACTATCTGCATTGGGATAATATATTCCCATGTAGAAAATAGCGGATCTTCCACAAAGTTAAATATCAAATCTTTTTCTGAAGAATGTTCAACACCTTCCGGTGATGTTATCAGGTAGTTATGTGGTGTCCATTCACTTAATATTTCTATCAGTTTTAAGGTTCTCGGCTTATAGTCTCCTTTTGAGGCCAAATAAAAGATATGGGCACTTTCCGTAATGGAATTATAAATCCCATGAAAGAATTCTTCTATATCATATCCCGTCACACCTTGACGAACTGTTTCTAAAATCTTAAGTGCACCTTCCAGTACATCAGCATAGATATTATCATACCCTACTACAATAATACGCTTAGAAGGTAATAATTCATCTTTAATTCTGCCATACCATTCAGTGGAAGCTTCTGTCACATTCCCCAAGTTATCAATCACAGTGTTCATACGTGAAAGATATGTTTGCACCGCATCTTCTGAAATCATGCCTTTTACTAAGGCTAGCTCCGTCAGCATCATCATTAGCGTAACGGTAGTGCCGGCATAACCTTTCGTTTTAGCACCGCATTTTTCATTACCTACTTCAATTCTAGTAGCTGTGTCGGCATGATCAAATATAAGTGCTGTTGGATTCTCTGATATGGCAGCTGTATGCAACCCTTTTTCTTTAGCCGAATCAAGTCCCGCAACAGTAGATAAACTCTGACCTGACTGTGAAACTCCGATCACAAGAGTATTTTTATTAAATATTTTTTCACTTCTTTCAAAATGAGTTGGATACATAGCAAACACTTTCATATTAAGAATCTCTTCCAGATAAGCTTTAGCTGCTAATACTGCATGATAACTGGTTCCTGATCCCATTACGTATATCTGTTCGATATTGATATCCTTGTAATAATTAACGAATGATTTCGTTATTTCTTTTCTATTATTAATGATATTTCTTAGCACTACTGGTGTCTCACATATATAGTCATACATTTTTGAGTCTAATAACATTACAAAATACCGAAGACAGATCCAAGAATTCCAATAAGAATCATACCCCAAAGAATAGTTGTAGTCTTCATTCCTTTCCTTAATAAATTATATGTAACAAGTGTTAGTCCTAAAGGTAAAAATCCTGTTATAATCGAATCAAATATTGTCTGAACAACAACTTCTGCTCCGGCGATATGGAATACAAGTGGTGTAGATAATTTAACCATAGAAGCACACATAGAACCGACTACGATTAATCCCAAAATTTTTGCGGCGTCAGTAAGTTTTGCTATAATGCCACCTTCCGACATACTGGATAAGAAGTTTACACCGCTCTTATATCCGATTTTGAGCCCCTGATATCTGATTAGCAGATGCGGAATATTATAAATAAGTAAAAACAAAAGTGCACCAAGAATACTTCCATTCGCTGCCATTGTTGCACCAATACCTGCACCAATTATTCTAAATGTTCCCCAGAAGAAAGAATCTCCAATTCCTGCCAAAGGTCCCATAAGAGCTGTTTTAACAGCATTGATGGAATCTTCATCACATTCTTCTCCCGCTTCTTTCGCCTTTTTAAATTTCTCCTCAAGTGCTATAGCAGCACCTGTAATAAAGGTAACGATTGCCGGAGTCGTATTAAAAATAGCAAGATGTCTCTTTAAAGCTTCCGATGCTTCATCCTTGTTCGGATATAATTTTTTAAGAGCCGGAATCATTTGGTAAGCAAATCCTACATTTTGCATACGTTCATAGCAAAAACAGGCTTGCAACGGAAAAGATCTAAAAAATGTCTTTTTAAATAAATCCGGAGTCATTACGGATTCTTCTTTTGATGTCTTTTTAAGATTTTCTGCCATTATAACTCACCTCCTAAATCATCTGATGCAACTTTTTCCGCTACTACAGTTTTATTGCTCATATTCTGATATATTACATAAGCAATTGTTGTTCCGATAACGGCTACACCAACTGTGTTTACTCCTAATAAAGAGGTAAGAGCCCAGCCGATGAATAAAAATGCTACATTCTTCTTGTTTAAAAGCAATTGCATCAGAATTGCAATACCAAGAGCCGGAAGCATACCACTTGCTACCTTAAAACCTGCTGTTACACTGCCAGGTATCATCGCTACAAATGCACCAATTACAGAGGAACCTAAGTAAGCTCCTGTAAATACCAGAGTGAAATAGGCTGCAAAAAACAGGATTGCGCCACCCCATAGTGCTTTGTCTACTCCTTTGTAATCACCTTTTTCTGCTGCTTTATCAGCCCTATGAATAAAATAACCGTTTGCTGTCCTTACTAAAGTTCCAACAATTTGTCCTAAAGTTGCTATCGGTAATGCTAGTGCAACGGCTGCACTGACATCCAACCCAGATGTAATAGCAAATGCTGTTGCAAGGATACCTCCCGATACTGTATCAGGCGGTGTAGCTGAACCAATACCTACAATACCCATCATAACCAATTCAAGAGCGGCTCCCATAATAATGCCGGTTTGAAAGTCTCCAAGTATTAGTCCTACCAGAGGACCAAGAATTAAAGGTCTTTCAATCATACACATCCCCATTACACGGCTGTCCCAAATGCCGATACCACCGAGTATACCAAGTAAAATAGCTTGAAATAAACTCATTTTCTTATTCTCCTAACTTTTTTTTATAATGATCCGTCGACGGGTTCATCACTTGTTAAATAATCTTAGAACATCTGCATATAATAATTTCTTGGAAGTCGGGTCTGCCTGCATGGTAATTGACACTCCCGCGTCATGTAATTTTGTTAATAAGTTCATATCCGAATCATCCAGATAAGAATTCATATCTACCTGCTTTTTCCCTGCACTGCTACGCAATCCACCAATCAGAATATTCTTAACTGCATTTTCAGTACATTGACAAACGTACTCTGCGTCTTCGATATTTCTTGTAATCACCATAATGCTTCTAGCTGCATGCTTCGGATTATTGATAACAGCTACCGCTCCGTCAAGTGATTTCATGGACAAAGTAATTCCCGGCGGTGTTGCCAGCTTGAAAGCCATCTGCATAGTTTGATCTGTTATCAAATCATCATTGGCAATTAAAATAGTATCTACCTTAAAAAAATTAGTCCATGCTACTGCAACCTGACCATGTAACATACGGTCATCAACTCGTAATACTTTAATCATGCATCCTCCTTCTACAGTTCACCTTCAAGATCATCCGTCTCATCAACACGGATATCATTAACCAAGGTTATGCTTTCTCTTGCATTTTCAACTATACTTCTTAATAATTCCAAATTTGTCTGATCATCCTTCGTCAAGTCCAACATGATTAATTCCAGCAATAATCCCAAATTCAGACCTGATATCAAATAAAAGTCCTTATGCTCTGCAACACATTGTATGGCAGTCCGTGTAGTACTGCCTCCCGGTAGATCGGTAACAATAATGGTTGGTTCCTCGTTATTAAAATCCTTCCAAGCACTCTCAATCATATTCTGTATTTCCTGTATCGTTTCGTTTAACGTGATACTGAGTGCTGTCATATTATCAACAGTACCAAGAATATAGCGACTTGATTGTGCTATTCCTTTTGAGAAATCACCATGTGTTAGTATGATAATATTTTTCAAGTTACATCTCCTTTCAATATCATTTGTATATACATTACTTACAATATAATATATACATTTAAGTTTGTCAACAACTTATTTATATATTTTTTATCTTATTGCATAGATTTTTTATAGTTTTTTAAGGTTTGATTTATATATACATTTCTTGACTTTTCAAATTATCTTATGTATGATATACCTATAAAAAATTTGGCAGAAAGGTGAAATAATAGTGAAAAAAAAGTTGCCTCAATATTTAGTTATTGCTCAGGCCATTATAGATAAAATTCAAGATGGAACCCTGCGATACGGGGATCAAATCATGACAGAGTCACAGTTATGCGATTTATATAAAGTAAGCCGCATGACAGTAAATAAAGCACTCGTATCACTGGTTAATAAAGGGTATATTAGCAGAACAGCGGGAAAAGGGACATTTGTGCTGGAGCCGAAAATTACAAAATTAATCGGTGCAAATAGTAGTTTTTCTAACGATATCCGCTCCATTAATAAAAAACCCGGAGCTATTTTATTAAATTATTCTGTGATTCGAGCTTCTTCCAATACATATATAGCAGAAAAGCTTAAACTTATGCCGGAAGATTTAGTTCATCAAATATCGCGAATCAGAACTAGTGACAATGTACGAATTGCATTAAGTAATACTTATATACCCTGTAAGTTCATTCCTGCAATAGATGTCACCGTATTGGATGGTTCTCTATATGATTACCTGGACAAGACTTTTGGAGTTCATCCAAGAGTGCTTGACTATTCTTTTAGCGCCGTATTACCTAATGAGAAGCAGCGTGAATTATTGAATATAGACTCTTGTGGTTTATTAAAGGTCTGTCACAGCAGTACTGCAGAAAATGCCTCCATCTTTGAGTATACAGAAACCTTTTATGCAGGAAATCGTTATACTTATAATTTTCAGCCTGATTTTTACGCATAAACTAGCTTACTCTCAATATATAGCTTTTTTCGATAATATCAATAACAAATTCCTACCAAATTCGTACTCTTTCATCTTTTCTGTAAGTGCTTCTTTTGATTTCTCAAAATATCATATGTAAAAGTTTAAAAGCATAGTGTTCCTAAGGACAACGTAGAAAAGATTGGTAACTATCAAAATATAGCATTGGTCTATATCGATACGGTCTTCATGTTTTCCACTACCTTTCCATTTTTTGTCATTTATCCACGTTACATTGTGGATATTGTGGATAATTGGAAATATTTGTTGAGTGCAAATCAGGAACAATTTCGGATGGTTTTGTTAAGATGTGATATTAATGCTCACCGGTGGACAGTTGGTTAACCCCTTCAAATCTGTGTATACTTTTTTCTTTTCTGCAAATACTACTAAAACCAATTACGAAAGGAG
>JAQUYQ010000065.1:0-7418 GCA_028691795.1 Herbinix sp. | reverse complement strand
ACAATTTCGGATGGTTTTGTTAAGATGTGATATTAATGCTCACCGGTGGACAGTTGGTTAACCCCTTCAAATCTGTGTATACTTTTTTCTTTTCTGCAAATACTACTAAAACCAATTACGAAAGGAGCATTTATATTATGAATAATAGCAAAAAATCTTCCTCTAAAAATACTGGTAAAAGTAGCTTTTCAAATAATACTACTGACTATAAATACAGTCCAAATGTTGAGACTCCAAATCCTAAAGCTACAACTGATAAGTCGCCTTCATCAGGAAATATAAAGGGCGTTTAAGTTTCTTTATTTAAAGACGAGTATATTAACGTTTTAAACGAAAGGTGCATTTATAATGAAAATTAAAAACTTTTTTTCTAAAATGATGGGTAAACGTAAAAACAGAACCATGTTTGGTAATAAATCAAATAGGTCTAATGGTAGAAGTAGATAGAGATAGTATCAGAAATCAATGATTTTAAAGAATTTAGTAAAATTAAGGCGGCCTTTTCAAGGCCGCCTTAATTTTACTATGAGCTGAAAAATCACCATATCTATCCTCTTGGCATAATAACTCGCTCAAGCAACTCAATTTCAACACCATTTGGAAATATAATTTGTGAACAAAAAAATACCCTATGCATCATTTATCCTGATACACAGAGCATCCAATCATTTCGAATTAATATGCTATAGTTATTCATAAAATTTTATTCTAATTATTATATCTATTCCCTATCAAAAATTAGCTATCCTTATTCTTATGTATACTTTTTTCTATTATACAAATACTATTAAAAGCACTTACGAAAGGAGCATAATTTTATGAATAATTTCAAGAATAGTAAAGGTACTCCCTCTAAAGATACAGGGTCTAAAAATAACAATTCCGATAACGATGTTGATTACAAAAATAGTTCAAAGGCCGATAATTCTAATCGTTCAACCACATCGAATAAATCGTCCATGGGTGGAAGTAAATAGGGAAGTATTTGCTTCCCTTTTATTTATATTCAAATCACTGGACTTCTTTTCTCCATGAGTACCAAATTAGACCATTCCCCATTAAGATCCTTCGCAATTTTTTCACGGTAACCTACCATACGAAATCCTACCTTTGTATGGAGTGCGATACTTGCTTTATTTATGTCAATGATAGCTGACTGCAAGGTCCAAAATCCTTCCTTCTCTGACTCACTAATTATAGCCTGTAGAAGCTTCTCTCCTACATGGTTTCCATGATACTCTTTCTTAATATAAATACTAACTTCTGCAACACCGGCAAATACGCAGCGACTGCTACATGGGGTGAGGGCTATCCAACCAATAATTTTATTATCGGCTTCTGCCACTAATCGACATGACTTAATATGTGACATATCCCAATCCTCATATGTAGGTACTTCGGATTGATAGGTCGCAATTTTAATGTCAATCCCTTCTTTATATATTGCTGCAACTGCTTCCCAATCTTCCTTTATCATTGCCCTAATTATAAATTCCATATAATCTCCTCACCTTTGAGGCTATCTTTAATTTGGCCTTTTCTTTTGTATTTATGGCCAAAATAACACCTCAATGTATTGTAGTTTATCAATTTCATTTTAAGTATAAAAATGTTAATACTATATAAGCTTTCTGTCAAGTTATTTAATTTGTATCATTCTATTAATATTTATATGATTTTATTTATTTAATTTGTATCATTCTAAAAATATGATTCGTATCATTTGATAAAATAAAACAAATGCTTAAAACGAAAAACTGACCCATCTTCCTCAAAGAAAATACGTCAGCTTTTTATGGATATTTCATATTTTTCAAATTAGTCGAGGCGACGGGATTCGAACCCACGGCCTCTGCGTCCCGAACGCAGCGCTCTACCAAACTGAGCCACGCCTCGATTTATTCTGATAAGGGAATTCATAACAATTAAATGAGATTTTCACTTCATTTGTACACCAATTCTTATTAACATTAAAAAGAATCAACTTATCTTGTTATCAATTCACAATGTTTTAGTGCCTATTACACAAGCACTGCATTAGTTATTATCTATCAAAAGTGTAAAAAAGTCAACTATTAAATCAACTTTTTTATTCCAAAATGGTTACCTTTATTTTATTTGACAATCATTATTAGAGTTGCTATAATGACAGAAAATTAATATATCTTCAGGGCAGGGTGTGATTCCCTACCGGTGGTATAGCCCACGAACCGCAAGGTATGATTCGGTGTAACTCCGAAGCCGACAGTAAAGTCTGGATGAAAGAAGATTTTTTAAAGCCGCTTTTAGCGTTTTTCTTTTGAACATTGCTCTGGAATGATTTATTCATTTCAGAGTTTTTTTGTTTATAAAGATGAATGAACAATGTGAGCTACTGCCTTGAACGTGTATGTTTAAGGCAGTTTTTTTTATATATTAGGAAATTACGTCCTATTACATAAAAAACGCTCCGCTCACATATACTCGTGCATAAGGAATTTATCTGCCTAAAGGCAGAACGCGTTCGGCACAAGATGTTAGCAAAGCGGCTATTAAGCCGCTTTAGGCAAACTCTTAATTCTGGAGGAATCATATGACAGATGAAAAATATATGGACCTTGCCCTAGCCCTTGCAAAAAAAGGTATTGGTTTCGTAAATCCTAACCCCTTGGTAGGTGCAGTTATCGTTAAAAACGGCAAAATAATCGGTCAGGGTTGGCATGAAAAATACGGTGGATGGCACGCCGAAAGAAATGCACTAAATAATTGTAGTGAAAGTCCTAATGACGCAACCATGTATGTAACCTTGGAACCTTGCTGCCATTATGGGAAAACTCCTCCTTGTACTGAAGCCATCTTACAAAATCATATAAAAAAAGTGGTTATCGGTTGCTTAGACCCTAACTCTCTGGTTTCAGGAAAAGGAGCTACTATTTTGCGAGAATCAGGTGTCGATGTAGTAACAGGAATATTGCAGGATAAATGCAAAGAACTAAACGAGGTTTTCTTTCACTACATCAAAACAAAAACACCTTATGTTGTTATGAAATATGCCATGACGATGGACGGAAAAATTGCAACAGCCAACGGAGAATCTAAGTGGATTACAGGTCAAAAAGCCCGGGAAAATGTTCATAAAAGCCGTAACCAATACTCTTCTATTATGGTCGGTGTTGGCACAGTATTTGCAGACAATCCCTCTCTTACCTGCCGAATAACAGGTGGAAGGAATCCAATACGCATCATCTGTGACACCTATTTAAATACACCAATTGAATCTACAATAGTTACGACCGCAAAAGAAGTAAGAACTATTATTGCTACAGCTTCTGATTATAAAGAAAAGTATACACCCTACCTTTCTAACGGTTGTGAGATTCTTGAAATTCACCTAAAAGATAATCATATCGATTTAAACCATTTAATGCAAGAACTTGGTGAGTCAGGTATTGACAGTATCTTTTTAGAAGGAGGCTCAACCCTTAATTTTTCCGCTTTAAAAAGCAGGATTGTAAATAAAGTGCAAGCTTATATTGCACCGATATTGTTTGGCGGCAACCTGTCAAAAACACCTGTAGGAGGCGTAGGTATTCAAGAAGTAAGTGACTGCTTTCACTTAAAAAACCAAACAATCACATGGTTTGATAAGGACATTCTGATGGAAGGAGAAGTAGATTATACATGTTTACAGGAATCATCGAAGAAATAGGTAATGTTAGAAATATAAAAAAAGGAACGAAATCTGCTAGTTTGATTGTTGAATGCAGAAAAATTTTTGATGACTTAAAATTAGGCGACAGTGTGTCAACAAACGGTGTCTGCCTAACCGTAACTAATATTAGTAATTCTTCCTTTTCAGCTGATGTAATGAATGAAACTCTTTCCAAATCTTCACTTGGGAGTCTGAATATCGGAAGCAGAGTCAATCTGGAACGTGCTATGCCCGCAAACGGAAGATTTGGAGGGCATATAGTATCGGGACATATCGATGGAACCGGTAAGGTTACGTCAATAAAAAAAGACGATATTGCTACCTGGTATACTATTATAACTCCCCCTAAAGTAATGCATTATATCGTAGAAAAAGGCTCGATTGCTATAGACGGTATCAGTCTTACCGTAGCAAAAGTTACACATGATAGCTTTTCCGTGTCAATCATTCCACACACTGCCGGCGAAACAACACTTTCGGAAAAAAATATAGGCAGTTTAGTAAATCTTGAAAATGATATTGTTGGCAAGTATATTGAAAAATTCTCACAAGGGGGCAATGGCATTACCAGAGAATTTTTATATAAAAATGGATTTTAGGAGGTCTTTATGTTTCAATTTAATACAATTCCAGAAGCCTTGGAAGCACTACGAAAAGGTGAAATCATTCTTGTTACGGATGATGAAAACCGCGAAAATGAAGGTGATTTTATCTGTGCTGCTGAATATGCCACGACAGAAAACATTAATTTTATGGCGATTCACGGTAAAGGTTTAATCTGCATGCCAATGAGTGAAGAAATATGCACACACCTGCAGTTTCCTCAGATGGTATCAAACAATACCGAGAAACATACAACGTCTTTTACCGTATCAATTGACCATGTTGATACCACGACCGGCATCTCCGCAGCAGAGCGAAGCATCACCGCTCTTAAGGTGGTAGATGATAACGCTAAGCCGGGGGATTTTCGACGTCCGGGACATATGTTCCCTCTTCTGGCAAGGAAGAATGGAGTTTTAGAGCGTGATGGTCATACGGAAGCTACCGTAGATTTAATGCGTCTTGCAGGTCTGAAAGAATGTGGTCTTTGTTGTGAAATCATGCGGGAGGACGGATACATGATGAGAACGCCTGAACTAATCGAACTAGCGCAAAAGTGGAATATGAAGTTTATTACTATCAAGGCATTACAAGATTATCGAAAGAAATTTGATAGTCTTGTAGAGCGTGTTGCAAGCCCTTTCTTGCCAACATCTTATGGTAATTTTCGCGCTTTTGGTTATAGGAACAAAATAAACGGCGAACATCATGTAGCTTTAGTAAAAGGTGAAATCGGTGATGGACAAGCGGTTTTATGCCGCGTTCATTCCGAATGCCTGACCGGTGATGTATTCCATTCTTACCGTTGTGATTGCGGCGAACAGTTAGCTCAGGCTATGAAGATGATTGAGCAAGAAGGACGTGGTATTCTTCTGTATATGCGTCAGGAAGGAAGAGGTATTGGTCTGCTGAATAAATTAAAAGCCTATGAGCTTCAAAGTCAAGGAATGGATACTGTAGAAGCAAACATTGCACTTGGTTTTGAAGAGGATATGCGAGAGTATTATATCGGTGCTCAAATACTTCATGATTTAGGTGTGAAAACTATGCGACTGATTACAAATAATCCTGATAAAGTATATCAGCTTTCTGATTTTGGCATTGAAATTATTGAACGTGTACCTGTGGAAATTGAAGCTAATGAGCATGATAAATATTATCTAAAAACAAAGCAATCTAAAATGGGCCATTTATTAAATTTAAAATAAAGGAGCAATCATTATGAAAACTTATGAAGGAAAATTAGTATCAAAGGACATTAAAATAGGCATTGTTGCTGCAAGATTTAATGAATTTATTACATCCAAACTGCTTGGAGGTGCTGTAGATGCTCTGGTAAGACATGAAGTGAAAGAGGACAATATCGAAGTCGCATGGGTACCTGGTGCTTTTGAAATACCGCTTATAGCATCAAAGATGGCAAAAAGCAAAAAATATGATGCAATCATATGTCTAGGTGCCGTAATCCGCGGTAGCACAACCCATTATGACTATGTTTGCAGTGAAGTATCAAAAGGGATTGCCCATGTCTCCTTAAACAACGACATACCTGTAATGTTCGGGGTCCTTACGACCGAAAATATTGAACAGGCGATTGAACGTGCCGGAACCAAAGCCGGTAACAAAGGATTTGATTGTGCAGTCGTAGCCATTGAAATGGTTAATCTCATTAGGGAAATCGGAAATAATGACTAATTTATTATTTGATTATGATGGCCCTCCCACCTCAGGCGGAATATATATTGCAGAAATTGAAAGGTCTTGGCTATAACTTGATATTTCTAAGCAACTACAAACGTGCTTATATGGAAGCTCACATCAAGCAATTTAGGCTTGACCGTTTCTTCTGTGCCTTATCCGACATATAAAAACCATTATAAAACAGACCTGAGACGGGGGCGATGAAAAGCCCTGTCTAGGTCTGTTTTGTTTGATTATTATGCGGTATTTTCGCGTTACTTTCTATTATGTCTACGAGGATAATTGCGGTTGCCTTTTGGATAAATGACCGTGTCCTTTGACAACAATGCTCTAGTATACTGTAATAATGCCACCGTCGTTAGCATACATGGTACTTACACCTGCTGTATCGACAATAAAGCAATCCTTAAATGGAATTCTTTTTAGAATTTCATCTTTTACAAATAATGCTCTTTCATAATTATTGCAATGGGATATGCCAATTATTCTTTCCTGAGGTTTTACAACATCTTGTTCAATAATTTTTACCATCTGAAGTAATGCTTTTACAATTCCTCTAGCCTGATCCAGTTTACAGATTGTTCCTTCCGGAGTTGCTCCCATGACCGGTTTAATATTAAGGGCACTTGCAATAAATGCCTGAAGTCCGGACAAACGACCATTCTTACGTAAGGTATCCAGTGATTCCAGTACAAATTTCGTCTTTAATCCATCACGGAATGCATTCACTTTACTTACTATTTCTTCGAAAGTAGAATTTGCATCGGCTAATTCTATAATTTTCATTGCAATCAGTGTCTGCGCTACAGAAGCGGAACGGGAATCAAATACTTCGATTTTTTTATCCGGATGTTCCTCCAGATATAATTTTTTCGCCAGTTCTGCGCTGTTATAAGAACCGCTTAACTGCGATGACAGTGTTACCAGAAAGATATCACCCTCAAAGTCAAAATGCTTCATATAATCCTCTGGTGACGGGCATGCTGACTTTGGACTATGCGGGCTTGCCTTTACTCGATTTATAAAGCTCTGCTGGTTAAAAGTTTCATCATCTATTATTGAAACATCATCCACAATTAGCGTAAGGGGAACAAGCTTTATATGCGAATTCTCTCTAAGTGATTTAGGTAAATCCGTGCAACTGTCTCCAACAATTCTGTATGACATCATTTAATCCTCCTGTTTTACAATGATAAGACTATTTATGTTGATATGTAAAATATCCGATTTTTTCCTTATGTTGTATTTATAATCATGTTATCAATTAATCACGCCATATCATCTAGTTTTTATTACTATATAATAACATATCAGCAATGCAATTTGCAAGAGGTTTCCTTCGTTTTTATATTAATTTTATATAATAATTCTTTCGTTGATATTATTTCTCTAATATTGTAATTTATTTATTTTTAGATAATAA
>JAQUYQ010000253.1 GCA_028691795.1 Herbinix sp. | reverse complement strand
GGCTCAGCAATGGAAGCAAGAGATGGCTGCCCGGTATCCGTTATAACAGTTGAGTAATAACATAATGATTAAACGCATTGCCTTGTCAAGAAATGCTTGAAGAGGCAATATATCTAAAGGGCCATAGGGCTAATTAATGGTCTGACACAGAAAGAGATTTCAGATTATAAATAAGTACGATCCCTATTACCAAAGATCCAGAATTATCAAAAGGATAGGCAGACAGAAAGGTAAATATACTTCGGGTACTATGTCTATAATGACATCTTGTAATGGGTAAAAAAGCTCCTGAAATATGTCCGGTATGTGCTCATCCAAAGAGTTATTTTGAAGTTAGAAAAGAAAATTATTAAGAAGAAATATAATTTCAGATAATAAAGGTATACTTTTAGGGACGCTTGAAAAGGGTGTCTCTTTTGGTGTCCGGAAAAGCCCCCTAGATTAGTTAAAATCTAACCTAAGGGGGTTTTGTGTTTATATAGATGAACCATCTTCTGTATTATTTCATTACTAATTTAGGAATGAAATAACCAAGCAATAAATATCTTAAAAGTATGGAGTTTATTCCTGCACAGGTGAAGAATCAGGCTTGAATGACTGTGCCACTAAATCCCTTTAAACATTGGCGGGCATTGTCCAGATGACCGATAATTGCTTTGCGGCCTTCCTTCTTTGTTACAAAGTTTACACTTGCTTCGATCTTTGGAAGCATAGAGGTGATTGGAAATTGACCTTCCGCACAGTATTTCTGTGCATCAGCCGCTGTTAATGAGTCTAAGAATTGTTCGTTTTCGGTTCCAAAATGCAGAGCAACCTTTTTTACTCCTGTTAAGAATAATAAAATGTCGGCATCTAGCATATCGGCAAGTTTTTCACTTGCCAAATCTTTTTCAATTACTGCACTTGCTCCTTGAAGGACTGTTCCCTGTTCCAAAACCGGTATTCCACCACCGCCACAGGCAATGACTAGTTGGTCTGCCTCAACGAGCGCCTTGATAGCATCGATTTCATAAATATCCATTGGTTTTGGAGTTGCCACCACACGTCTATAACCGCCGTTTTCTTCAACTACATAATTTCCCTTGCAAATTTCTTCATCGGCCTCCTCTTTTGTCATAAGACGTCCGATAACCTTAGTTGGATGTTGGAAAGCAGAATCAAAAGTATCCACACGAACCTGAGTGATGATGGTAGATACAGTCTTAAAAATACCACGGTCTAAAAGCAGAGTCCTTATTGCATTTTGTAAATCATATCCGATATATCCCTGACTTAATGCACCGCAAACCGACATCGGTGCAACGGCATAAGAATTATCCAAACGGCTAAATTCTGTCATTGCCCGGTGAAGCATACCTATCTGAGGACCATTGCTGTGCGTGATAATGACCCTGTATTTATCCTCCACCAAATCGGCAATGGCATATGCCGCATTAATGATAGATTTTTTCTGTTCAGGAAAGCTTGTTCCGAATGCATTTCTTCCTAAAGCGACTACGACTGTTTTTTTCTTCATATAAAATCCCCATTTCATCTTCTTAATATAATAATAGCTTGCTTATATATACTAATATATCATACAGGGGCTTTTGATGTCAAAAAACTTCTTCGTTTTTATATCCCATAACTCATTTCATGCTTCAGCAAACAAGCACTCTCGAGCTCTTCTGGAATGGGAATTGTACAAGGTAATTTACCAGGCTTATCTTCCATAGAAATGAAAATTTTGATGGAAAGGGGAGCAAGGAGAGATCTTAGTAAAGAATATCCAAACAAAGAATGGGGATATGGTATATTAGACATATATATTGTATTTGACAGTTTAAGGAATAAGATATAAAATATTAACATCTCAATCAAAACTGATTATGAAGTTACATATGGATGTAGAAAATCAAATGCTTTTAATGTTTTCAGAAGTGAAACCGGTAAATAATAGGTGTTTGATATTATAGTCAGGACTCAGATTGTCGTTTTTAATTGGACTTGTTTGGGGTGACTATACGGGTATTTGTATTAGGGTATTTGTAATAATAAATTTTGAAGAGAGGTGATTCCTATTATTAAAGAAATATATTTAGCAGGAGGATGCTTTTGGGGAACTGAACAGTATCTTGAAAATATTGCAGGTGTTATATCTACAGAGGTGGGATATGCCAATGGAAATACCAAAAATCCGACTTATGAGGAAGTATGCCACAACCATACTGGACATGCTGAAACAGTAAAAGTAGAATATGATGACACCAGAATTGGATTAGTATTTATTTTAGAACTGTATTATGATGTTATTAATCCGGTAAGTATAAACCGTCAGGGTGGTGACACGGGTTTGCAGTATAGAACAGGAATATATTTTATTGATGACAGTGATGAACTTGTTATCAGAAATTCAATAGAAGAACTTCAGAAAAAGTATGTCGAGAAAATAGCAATTGAAGTAAAACCACTTATCAATTACTACAAAGCTGAGGAATATCATCAGAAATATTTAGATAAGAATCCAAATGGATATTGCCATATTGGTAAAGATAAATTTGAAAAAGCAAAAATGGCAGTGGATACCAGCAAAAAATATATTAAAAAATCAAAAGATATACTTGAAAAAAGTTTAACTAAAATTCAGTTTGATGTAACACAGAATAATTTTACAGAGCAGCCTTTTAGTAATGAATATTTTAATGTATTCAAAGAAGGAATTTATGTAGATGTTACTACAGGTGAACCACTTTTTGTATCAAATGATAAATTTGAATCCGGTTGTGGATGGCCTAGCTTCTCGAAACCAATCGATACAAACTTAATTACTCAAATTACTGATAAAAGTCATGGAATGTTGCGAACAGAAGTGAGGAGCAAAA
>JAQUYQ010000252.1 GCA_028691795.1 Herbinix sp. | reverse complement strand
TTTGAGGTGTACAGCATTTTGGTTTGCGATATTCTTTATAATGACAGAAGAAAAAATGGATATTTACAGACCATAAAGGAGTGGATATGAAAATGAAAAAAAGAGTAGGAATGACAAGTTTTCACGAATCAACAAGCTTTGGTGGAACCCTTCAATGCGTTGCTTTACAACACGTAATTAAGGGTATGGGGTATGAGGCTGAATTTATCGATTTTAGAAGAAATGAATGTATAGCATTACACAGCAATAAAAAAAATACAATCAAGCAGAACATGATTGCTTTCTCTCAAGCCCTGGATAATGCTTTGCATAAGCAAGATAAAATAATAGTGCGTGATCTGTTTAATGAATTTAAAGCTAAAACGATTAGCATTGGAACAACATTATATTCTGATATCGATGCATTGTATGGGAAACCTCCTATATATGATGTGTATTTGACTGGAAGCGATCAGGTGTGGAATCCATATAGTAGCTTTTTAAAGGTATATGGGTTAGGATTTGCGGAGACGAATAAGATTGCATATGCCGCAAGTATAGGTGTAAGCGAAATTCCTGATAGCAAGAAGCAGTATATGACAGATAATATTTCGGGATTTGAAGCGATTTCATGTAGGGAAATTGAAGGGTGTAATGCGCTTGAGCAGTTGCTGAATAGGCCGGTAATCAATGTTCTTGATCCAACATTATTGATAGATAAACAGGAATGGTCAAAAATATCAACTGCTGGAAGTGTTGTTAAGGAAAAGTATCTATTATGCTTCTTTTTAGGGAGTCTATCGTACTCTCGTCAAATTGCAAAAAAGATTGCACGCGAGCACAATCTTCGAATTGTAATGATTCCTGGTTCGCCGAAGGACATGCTCAGGTTTGGCTACTTGGTGAAAGGCTGTGGTCCTAGTGAGTTTTTGAATCTTTTCATGAACGCAGATTTCATTTGTACTGATTCATTTCATGGAACAGCATTTTCAATAAATATGAACAAGCCTTTCTACTCATTTTGCAGAAGGGGCTATAATGAAAGAACTTCATATATTTCAAGGATTGTTGATTTGTTACAGCTACTTGGAATTGAGGACAGGCTAGTTTATCCAGATTCTAATATTGATAATAACATATTGCCGATTGATTATGAGAGCATCAATAAAGCACTTGATGAGGAAAGGAAAAAGTCAAGAGATTTTTTGAGAAGAGCTTTGGATGGTGAAAGCTAATGAGCCAAAAGAAAGTAGGACTGATACTGTCTTATATAACATTATTAGCTTCAAGCGTATTGGCTATTGTTTTGACCCCGTTTATGCTTCGTTCTTTGGGGGCTGTTGAGTACGGACTTTATCAAAGCATTAGCTCTTTTATTGGTGTATTAGCAGTGCTGGATTTTGGAACTGGAATAACTGCAACAAAAAACATCTCAGAACTTCGCCTAAGAGGGGATAAAGAAGGTGAGAGTAATTATTTAGCTACGCAAATGATAATCAATGTCATAATTGCAATTATTATTCTAGTTATCGGAGTTATCTTTGCATTTTCTGTTGATACAATTTTTCAGAAGGGTTTTAGTGAAGGCGAATTATCAAAAGCTAGATTATTAGCATTTTTATATGTGATTAACGTTATTGTTACAATGTTTGGAAATACATTTCAAGGCGTAATAACAGGATACCAGAAATTCGCAGTAAGTAATGCATTTTCTCTAGGGAAAATCCTGGTGAGATTCTTACTTATTTTTATTCTTTTGAGTCTGGGGATGGATTCTATTGCAATATCAATTGCGGATATTGTTGCAACATCTGCTTTTACTATAGTATGCATGATTTATGTTATTCCAGGTTTGAAAGTGCGTATATTGTTAAAGAAATTGGACATGAATCTTTTCCTTTCAACAATGGCCTTTTCTGCTGCACTTTTTTTACAGACGATTGTAAATCAAATAAATAATAGCATAGATAAAGTACTATTAGGGGCTTTAATGGGGGGAGTTGCGGTTACACTATATTCGGTTGCAATGAGTGTTTATTTGATTTATGGATCATTATCCGGAGCAGTGCGAAATATAATGCTGCCAGATGCTGTAAAACTGATTAATAATAATGCTACTGGTGATGAGATTACTTCGTTTGTTATTAAGGGTGGAAGATTTCAGTTTGCTGTACTGGGGTACATACTTTTTGGGTTTATTCTAGTTGGAAAAGAATTCATTTATTTGTGGGTTGGAGATGGATATGAAGTATCATGGTATATTACTATGATACTAATGGTACCTACATTATTTCAGCTATCTACCAACATTTCTGAAACCATATTGGATGCAATGGGAAAACGAATGATACGCTCGGTTATCCTATTAACAGGTGCATTGTTTAATTTAGCTATGACGATTGTTTTGGTTAAAAAAATGGGCGTCATTGGAGCACCTATTGCTACTGCAGTTTCATCTATTATCTTTGGCCTAGTAATTCTAAACATATATCATAAAAAAGTGATGAATCTAAATGTTAAAAGGATGTTTATCGAGATATGCTCAAAAACAACCGGAATCCTTGTTGTCTCATTCTTTGTTGCTTATTTGTCTAATTTGCTAAAATTGTCAATATTCATAATGCTTTTGGTAAAAGGGCTTATTTTCAGTATAGTTTACTTTGGCCTCATGATCAAAATCGGTTTTAATGCCGAAGAAAAACAAATGGTATTCAGCCGCGTTAAGCGGTAAAAGCAATAAAAAGGAGAAAAAGAAAATGATTAACGTAATTGGATTAGGCTACATTGGTCTTCCTACTGCTTTGATGATGGCATCTCACGGTGTAGAGGTTGTCGGTACGGACTACAACAAAGAACTTGTTGATACACTAAACGCTGGAAAAACAACA
>JAQUYQ010000064.1 GCA_028691795.1 Herbinix sp. | reverse complement strand
CAATAATATCCTGCAAATGTGGACGAGGTTAAACTTACGATGGAAAAGAAAGTAGATAGAACAAATAGAAAATTTACTTCACGAATGCAAGCAAGATTATTGCTTGTATTTTGTGTTGTTACTCTGCTCTTAGTTGGATTGATGGGAAGACTTATTTTTATCATGCAAACGGATGGAGACCGATATGCAAAGCAGGTACTGTCAAGACAAACCTATGTAAGCTCTGTATTACCTTATAAAAGAGGTGATATCATAGACCGCAATGGTACAGTGTTAGCACAGAGTGAGCTACAATATCGTTTAATCCTGGACCCAAAGCTGTTACTTGAAAATGAAGATTGTATTTCAATAACCCTTGCTTCACTTAAAAAAAGCTTTGGTATCGAAACGGATACTGTTCAAGCTATTTTAGATGAAGAGCCGAACAAACAGTATGTAATCGTACAAAAAAATCTGAAATATGATGTTGTTAAAAGCTTTAAAGATACTATGTCAAAAAACGGCGATATCATAGGAGTATGGTTTGAAGAAGAATATGTAAGGACATATCCCTTTAATTCTTTAGCCAGTGATCTTATTGGTTTCACCTCTGCCGATAATACCGGTTACTTTGGTATTGAGGAATATTATAATGATATATTAAATGGAACAAACGGAAGAGAATATGGATATTATGATTCGGAGCTTGATATAGAACGAATTGTTAAAAAAGCTGTGAATGGAGATTCTATTGTAAGCACGATTGATGCGAATGTACAAAGGATTATACAGGAAAAAATTATAGAATTTAATACGGAAAATGGAAGTAAAAGTATCGGAATTTTAGTAATGGATCCGAATAACGGAGATATTATCGCTATGGCTTCCAATCAAGAGTATGACTTGAATTCACCAAGAAGCTTAGAGAGTATTTACACCAAATCAGAGATTAAAGCAATGACTGATGAACAGAAGACGACTACACTTAATTCTTTATGGAAGAATGATGTAATCAGCAGCGGTTTTGAACCCGGTTCAACCTTTAAACCTTTGACGATAGCGGCTGCACTGGATGAGGATCTTGTATCTGACAACAGTACATATCTATGTGATGGTGGTGAGATAAAGGATGGCAGACGAATTAAATGTTCTCATGTACATGGGAAAATAACACTGGGACAAGCTATTATGTATTCCTGTAATGATGTATTAATGCAGGTTGTAGAACAGGTAGGTAAAGATTTATTCTATAAATATGAGAAAAGCTTCGGCATGGGAATGAAGACGGGAATTGATTTACCGGGAGAAGAAACTGGACTGATCTTATCCACGGATGATTTAGGTGAATCTGGATTAGCAACAAGTAGCTTTGGTCAGTCTACGACTACAACTATGATTCAGATGGCAGCAGCTTTTTCTTCAGTAGTAAATGGGGGTTACTATTATCAACCACATGTCATGAAAAAGATTGTAAGTGACAGTGGTTCTATGATAAAGGAATTTGATAAAATCTTAGTACGCCAGACAATATCCGAACAAACCTCCGAACTACTTCAGAAATATTTATATCAGACTGTGGAAGCCGGTACAGCGAAGGGAGCACAAGTCGAAGGTTATTCCATTGGAGGAAAAACAGGTACAGCTGAAAAGCTACCCCGTGGTGAAGGTAAATATGTTGTATCCTTCTTAGGCTGTGCACCTGCAATTAATCCAGAGATGGTTATCTATGTAGTAATCGATGAGCCAAATGTAAAAGAGCAGTCCAGTACGGTTGCCACTGCATTTGCAGGTGAAATATTGAATGAAATATTACCGGTTCTTGGAATATTTCCTGATGGGGAAATCGATTATCTATTACCAACGCTAACTCCAACACCAACTCCTTCGCAAGGGAATACAGCAGAGGATATTAATAATACAATAGGCGATGAGAGTAATACACAAGAGACTGCTAATACAGGTGAAGAGGAAAATGACACAGCCGCATCGAATGAGAACAGTACTAATGGTGATAATACACAGACTGGTAATTCAACAGAGAATATAGAAAATACAACACAAGATGAGTTTAATATAAATCCAATAGACTAAAGCATGAATAAAGCTGTATCAATTGTAATAAAATGAAACGATAAGATATGCAGGGTTATGATTGAATGGCAAGAAACAGAACATATAATAAACGGAATGCATTGATCGTTGTAGTCATAGTAATTATAGCGGCATTTGGACTAACCTGTCGGTTAGGCTATTTGATGATATTTAAGTCAGAAGAATATGCAGCAAGAGCTGAGGCTCTTCACGAAAGAGAACGTGTTATAAAAGCAGAGCGTGGCAGTATTTATGATGCAAAAGGGACCCTCATCGCAACAAATAAACCTGTTTGTACGATATCGGTTATACATGCACAGATTACAGAGCCCGAACGTGTTATTTCGATTTTGTCAGATTTGCTAGGACTTAGTGATGAGAAAGTAAGGAAAAGAGTCGAGAAAGTATCTTCAATTGAAAGAATAAAATCTAATGTGGACAAGGAAATTGCTGACAAAATAAGAGAATATGATCTTGACGGAGTCATGGTTGACGAAGATTATAAACGTTATTATCCTTATGAAACACTCGCATCCAAGGTAATCGGATTTACTGGTAGTGATAATCAAGGTATCATTGGCCTTGAGGTACAATATGATCAATTCCTAAAAGGCATTGATGGAACCATTCTTACCCTGACAACAGCATATGGTGTGGAGATTGAGAATGCTGCAGAGGATCGGATTGAACCTGTGGCAGGAAATGATTTGTACATCAGTTTAGATGTAAATATACAACAATATGCAGAACAAGCCGCTAAAAAGGTTATGGAAGCAAAAAGTGCCAATAATGTAAAACTTATTGTAATGAACCCACAGAATGGTGCAATTTATGCAATGGTAAATGTGCCGGAGTTTAATTTAAATGATCCCTATACACTGATTGATGAAATAGCTGATGATTATGCTGGCGAAACCCTAAGCAATGAAAAAATGAATGAGCTGTTGAATGGGATGTGGAGAAATGCTTGCATCAGTGATACCTATGAGCCTGGCTCAACCTTTAAAATAATCACCGCAACTGCAGCTCTTGAAGAAGGCGTTGTAAAATTGACGGATACTTTTTATTGCCCTGGGTATAAAAAAGTGGAAGATAGGATAATAAGGTGTCATAAAGCTGGTGGGCATGGAAGCGAGACCTTTGTGGAGGGTATTAAAAATTCCTGCAACCCCGTATTCATGGAAATCGGAGCCAGGGTCGGTGTAGAGAGAATGTATTATTACTTTGATCGTTTGGGACTTTTTGTTAAATCGGGAATTGACCTTCCGGGAGAAGCAAATTCCATCATGCATAAGATGGATAATGTCGGAGCAGTAGAGTTGGCGACAATGTCCTTTGGTCAATCCTTTCAAATAACACCTCTGCAATTATTAAAAGCAGCAAGTGCTGTTGTCAATGGGGGGACTTTAGTAACACCGCACTTTGGCGTGGAGATACAATCATCCGATGGAACCAGTATTAAGGCATTAGATTATCCTACCACAGAAGGTGCTGTTTCTAAGGAAACCTCTGAGACGATGAAGCAGCTTTTAGAAGCAGTTGTTGCTGAAGGAACGGGTAAAAGAGCTTATCTTCCAGGCTTTCGTATCGGAGGGAAAACGGCTACTTCAGAAAAACTACCTCGAAGCAGCAACAAATATATTTCCTCTTTTATAGGCTTTGCACCTGCAAATAATCCGCAGGTAATTGCTATGGTGCTGATTGATGAACCAACCGGTATTTATTATGGCGGTACCATTGCCGCTCCGGTTATTTCAGAATTATTTGATAATATTCTCCCTTACTTGGGAATTGAAGAAAGTTATACAGAAACTGAGATTAAAGAATATAACATAGGTTCCTTTACCGTTCCCGATTTTGTTGGTAAAACGAAGGAGGAGGTTAAGGAGCTGCTTAAAATATACGATTTTGGTCAATTATATCCCACCGGAGAAGGGAATATTGTTACAGAACAATTCCCGCTTCCTGGAGAGACAGTAGATAAAGACAGCGTTTTGATACTTTATTATGATTAAAACACGATTTATATTATCCAATATAGGAATTATGTATCTGCAATCGTGTATTGTTTTTTCAAATGTTATAAAGTATAATAACCAAGTACTATTCTGCCGTAGCAGTTTAGGTATATCGATGCACTAAGTATATTATGTACTTTGAGTACTAGAAAATTTAATAAAGACCTTTTACAGTTAAATTTATTATATACTTTTTCACGGGTATTGGAAGTTATATAAAACAAATGATTAATACATAAGAATTAAGCCGAGAACGTGTTAAAGCACGTAGATGGAGGGTAGTGTGAATTATAAAGAGCATAATTCACAAGTGAATTGTAAACAATTCACTTGCAAATATTGTGCTGACGCCCAAATTCGCGGTATTTCGGCAGAATGGAGATTATTATGAATTTTACGGATTTTAAAGTTGTTTTACCTGTCATCATTTCATTTGGAGTTTGCGCGATACTATGTCCGCTTTTGATACCATTTTTAAAAAGATTAAAGTTTGGACAGTATATCCGTGAGGAGGGACCGCAGTCTCACCAAAAAAAATCAGGTACACCAACTATGGGCGGTATCGTTATTATTCTGAGTATCGCAATAACCTCGTTGATTTATATTAAGGATAATAAGGGAATTATACCGGTTCTATTTGCAACGATCGGCTTTGGCATAATTGGTTTTATGGACGATTATATCAAGGTGGTAATGAAGCGTTCTATGGGACTGAGAGCTTGGCAAAAACTCCTGGGTCAGATTTTAGTAACAGCAATCTTTGGGTATTATTTGGTGAATTTTACGGATGTAGGAATAACCATGTTAATTCCTTTTTCCGGAGGAAAATATATGGATACTTCCTATTTGTTCATTCCGTTCTTTTTTATAACTATACTTGGAACTGTTAACGGATCTAATTTTACAGACGGTTTGGATGGTTTGGAGTCAAGTGTAACTGTACTTATTGCAACCTTCTTTATGGTGGTGGCAATTGGTGTGAAAAGTGATATTTCACCGATTACCGGTGCAGTAGCAGGAAGTTTATTGGCATTCTTACTATTTAATGTTTATCCGGCAAAGGTTTTTATGGGAGATACCGGATCACTGGCATTGGGAGGGTTTGTCGCGGCTACCGCTTATATGCTGCAAATGCCCTTATTTATATTAATCGTTGCATTAATTTATCTAGTAGAAGTTTTATCCGTAATGCTTCAGGTAAGCTACTTTAAGCTTTCCGGAGGCAAGCGTTTATTTAAAATGGCCCCGATACATCATCATTTTGAGTTGATGGGTTGGGCAGAGACCAGGGTTGTTGCAGTTTTTTCAATTGTTACTACAATCCTATGTTTGATAGGTCTTATGGGTATAAACTAAGGGGGGTATATATGCAGTTAAAAGATAAGAAAGTAATGGTATATGGAGCTGCCAAAAGCGGTATCTCTGCAGCAGGAATGCTTCAGAAGTTGGGAGCCTATGTCATATTATTTGATTGTAATACCAATATAACGAAAAACAATTTTAAAGATAAGTTAGATATCGATAATCGGTTTTTATTAGTAACAGGGATATTACAGGAGGAGCTTATTAATACAATTGACCTGCTGATTATAAGTCCTGGCGTAGCATTGGATCACCCAGATATTTTAAAAATAAAAGAGAAGAACATACCCATCTGGGGTGAAATTGAGCTGGCATACCGATACACAAAAGGAAAAATAATCGGTATTACAGGTACGAATGGTAAAACTACTACGACCACCTTGGTTGGCGAGATAATGAAAGCCTATTTTAATGAAGTTAATGTGGTTGGAAATATTGGCAATTCTTATTCCGATCATGCACTAAATACTTCAGAGGATGCAGTTACAGTAATAGAGCTGAGCAGCTTTCAACTGGAGACAATTTATGAATTTAAACCGGATATCAGCACTATCCTAAACATTACTCCGGATCATTTGAATCGTCATTATACAATGGATAATTACATAGCAATGAAAGAGAAAATCGCCATGAATCAAACATCCTCAGAGCTTTGTATTCTTAATTATGAAGATGAGATACTTAGAGCCATGGCTGATAGATTAAAGACAAAAGTACTTTTCTTCAGCAGTGCAAGAAAACTTGCGGAAGGTTTGTATCTGGAGGGAGATAACATTGTTTACTCAAATAAGCTAAAAAAACAAATTATATGCAATGTTAATGAACTACAAATTTTAGGAAATCATAATTATGAAAATGTAATGGATGCCGTCGGTATTGCAATAGCAATAGGCATCCCATTGGAAATAATAACGAAAGCGGTTCTAAGCTTTCAGGGTGTAGAACATAGAATAGAGTATGTGGAAAAAATTGGCGGTGTCACCTATTATAATGACTCAAAGGGAACAAATCCCGATGCTTCTATTCGGGCAATACAAGCGATGCGATGTCCGACAATTTTAATCGGCGGAGGCTATGATAAAAAAATTCCTTTTGATGACTTGATCGAAGCTTTTAATGATAAAGTCAAATGTCTGGTACTTCTGGGTCAGACAAGGGAACAGTTCGCAGAGACAGCAAAGCGTCATGGTTTTACGGATATCGTAATGGTAGAGGATCTGAAAGAAGCTGTCAAAGTTAGTACCGAAAAGGCAGTTTCGGGGGATGCTGTATTATTATCACCGGCCTGCGCAAGCTGGGGAATGTTTGAAAATTACGAACAGCGTGGTAGATTATTTAAGGAATATGTCAGAGAAATGCTTTAGAATAGTGCATACTTTTTAATATGCAGAGCGAAGCCGGAGGTTAAAATGAGCAGAACAGTAGCAGAAACCAATCAAAGAAAAATGCATAGCTATTACGATTATAGCCTATTATTTCTCATACTTTTTCTTGTGTGCTTTGGTTTAGTCATGATTTATAGCACAAGCTCCTATAATGCACAAAGATTATATAAAGATCCTATGCATTTTTTGACAAGGCAGGCCCTCTTTGCCGGAGCTGGAATCATGGTTATGCTGTTCGTATCAAAAATTGATTATCATATTTATGTAAAAAGTCTGCCTATTATTAAATTAAAACCAATTACTATTTTATATTTCCTTTGCCTTTCGCTGCAGACCTATGTTTTAATCTTTGGGAATGCAACAAAAGGATCAAAACGTTGGATTGATTTGGGTTCTCTTGGTAGATTTCAACCTTCTGAATTAACAAAGATACTTGTAATTGTGTTTACTGCATACATAGTTAATCTTGCACCCAAAAAACTTGATAAATTCTCAGGATTTATAAGAGTATGTTTATTTATTGCTCCTTTACTTGGATTAATCGTAATTGAAAATTTATCAACAGCAATTATTATTAGTGTTATTTTAGTATCGATCTGTTTTGTGGCTAGTAAAAAGAAGGCATATTTTATTACATCCGGTTTAATGCTGGTTGGATTAGGATTAATATTTATATTCTGTTTTAATTCCTATCGATCCGATCGTATTGACGCATGGCTTAATGTTGAAACAGCAGATAACGGATATCAAATTCTGCAGGGCTTATATGCGATTGCATCCGGAGGGGTATTTGGTAAAGGACTGGGCGAAAGTATGCAGAAGTTGGGATTTATACCAGAATCACATAATGATATGATTTTCTCGGTAATTTGTGAGGAGTTAGGGCTATTTGGAGCTTTTGCTCTTATCTTATTATTTGTTTTATTAATTTGGCGTATTTTTATCATTGCTATAAATGCAACAGATCTTTACGGCGGCCTAATTGCTACCGGAGTACTTGCACATATCGCAATTCAGGTATTAATTAATATTGCGGTTGTTACAAATACCATTCCCTCAACCGGTAATACTCTTCCGTTTATAAGTTATGGGGGAAGCTCGGTTATGGTAATACTTTTTGAAATGGGAATTGTGTTAAGTGTCTCAAACCAGATAAAAGGCGAAAAATAGTGATATTCACGCGGACAAATTGGAATTCATATAGTAATAGTATATTTCCTTCATTGTCTGAGGTGTGCTATGTCGAGTATCGAGGTCATCGGCGGAGAGCAGTTAAAAGGCGAGTTAAAAATACAAGGTTCAAAGAATGCAGCATTACCTGTAATCGCCGCAACAATTTTGAATAAAGGGATCTCAAGACTTAAGAATTGCCCCAAAATACTAGATGTAATTCATATGGTAAATATACTGGAGGAACTGGGGTGTAGAACCTCCTGGGACCAAAATACACTTATTGTAGACAGCAGTTCGGCATTTGTTACCCATGTATCTGAGGATTCCGTAAGAAAGATGCGAAGCTCTATTCTTTATCTTGGAGCAATTCTTGGTAGATTTCATGAGGTAACCATAGCATATCCCGGAGGCTGTTTAATTGGAAAAAGACCGATTGATTTTCATCTGAATGCAATTAAGAAACTGAATGTTACTCAGGAATTTCTGGGGCCTGATAAAAGTATCATTCATTGTTACACTAATCGGATTATAGGAAATGATGTATTTCTTGAATTCCCTAGTGTAGGTGCAACACAAAATGCAATTCTTACTGCAGTTCTTTCTGAGGGTGTAACAAGAATATTTAATACTGCAAGGGAGCCTGAGGTTACAGAGGTTTGTAATTATCTGATTGATGCAGGTGCAAGAATTTGCGGGAAAGGGTCTTCTTTTATTGAGGTAGAAGGAGTAAAAGAGCTGCATGATGTAGAGTTTACACTTTCACCGGATCGAATCGTTGCAGGAACATATATGGCAGCGGTCGCGGCGACAAAAGGAGACGTGGTATTATTAAATGCCCCGGGCAGACAGTTGGATTCGACAATTAAGGTATTAAAAAGAATTGGCTGTAATATTGAGGTTACACAAGAGGTTATTAAAATAAATAATAAACAAAGACCTCTGCCGATTGATATTTTAAAAACACAGCCTTATCCCGGATTTCCAACCGACATGCAGTCTCAGCTTATGTCCATTTTCTGTGTGGCAAATGGTATGAGTACCATTGTGGAAGAGATATTTGAATCACGCTATCAAAATGTACCGGAGCTAGAAAAAATGGGAGCAAACATAAGCCTTGAAGAGGAAGGTAATAAAGCAATTATCAACGGTATGGAAGCCTTGCACGGAGCAGTTATTAACGCACATGATTTGCGAGGCGGAGCAGCACTTGTAATAGCCGGTCTTACAGCAGAGGGAACAACAATCATTCATGACGCTGGTTATATCGAAAGGGGTTATGAAAATATCTGTAGGGATTTGACATGTATAGGAGCAAGAATTAGGTATTGCAGTGATAATGCTTAAGGATGAATTACTACATAGGAGCTAAAAATGAGGATGAATAGGCTAAGGAATTCAAATAGTGTACGAAAGAGAATCTGCCGCAAGATATTGGCTGTTCTGCTGATTATTGGCATTCCTGCCGTAATGTTCTTATTCACATTCACCATTAAAAAAGTGGAGGTAGTCGGTGCAGACCGCTATACGGATAAACAGATTAAAAATAGTGTGTTACAGACAAGACCCGATTATAATTCAATTTACCTATATCTAAAGTATAAGTTTTTTACAACAGCTCAAATACCCTTTGTAGAAAAAATTGATGTGGAATTGGTTAATAATCATAAGGTAACTATTAATGTTTATGAAAAAATTGTTGCCGGATGCGTAGAGTTTATGGGGGAATACCTCTATTTTGATAAGGATGGTATTATCGTTGAAAGTTCGCCTAAGAAAATTGAGGATGTTCCCATTATAAACGGATTACAGTTTAGCAAAATCATTTTACATGAAAAACTTAATGTACAAAAGAATGAATTATTTGATGTTATTATTAATTTAACAAAGTTAATTAATAAATATGAACTTATTGTCAATACAATAAACTTTGACAGTAACTATGAAGTTACTCTGGTATGTGGAGATATTAACGTATTATTAGGTAAAAAAAATACTTATGATGAACCCCTTTCAGATTTAAAGAACATACTTGAAAAAGCAGAAGGAACTGGGGTTTATGAGCTTGATATGAGAGACTATGAGAAGGGATCGGGTTATGTTCCGGGCAAAATAAAAAAATAGACAAATTAGATAAAATCAACTGAAATAATTCATTTTTTTTAAAAATTATGCTTGATTATTTGGGAATTAAAAGATATTATATAAAGTAGGATTATGGGATACCACAAATTGTATTAGGATATGATTTTATCCCATTATGATGTGGTTTAGTGGAATTATGGTAACAGACAGTTACCTAAAATTGGAACAGTAATTTAGAGGGATTTAGGAGAATATAACAAGCAAAATTGCAAAGCAATTGCACTTGTCAGTAAGAATTAGAATATATAAAGGAGGAATAAAACCTTGCTTGAAATAAGAACAAATGAGGCGGATACCACAGCAAAAATACTTGTAATTGGAGTAGGAGGGGCAGGTAATAACGCCGTTAATAGAATGATAGAAGAAAATATAAAGGGTGTTGATTTTGTTTGTGTAAATACGGACAAGCAGCACTTGAAAAATTGTAAAGCACCTCAGTGCATTCAAATTGGGGAGAAGTTGACAAAGGGTCTTGGCGCTGGAGCACAGCCTGAAGTAGGACAAAAAGCTGCAGAAGAGAGCAGAGAGCAGTTGACCGAAATTATTAAGGGATCCGATATGGTATTTGTAACCTGTGGTATGGGTGGCGGTACTGGTACAGGTGCAGCACCTGTAGTAGCGCAGATAGCAAAAGATTTGGGCATTTTAACAGTTGGTATAGTAACGAAGCCTTTTAAATTTGAAGCAAAAACCCGTATGACGAATGCAGTCAGTGGGATTGACCGATTAAAAGAGAATGTAGATACCTTAATTGTGATTCCGAATGATAAATTATTAGAGATAGTTGATCGCAGAACGACGATGCCGGATGCACTTAGAAAAGCGGATGAAGTATTACAGCAGGGTGTTCAGGGTATTACAGATCTAATCAATGTACCTGGCTTAATTAATCTTGACTTTGCGGATGTTCAGACAGTAATGAAAGACAAGGGTGTAGCACATATCGGTATCGGTATAGGATCTGGTGATGATAAATGTATCGATGCAGTAAAGCAGGCGATTACCAGTCCGTTACTAGAGACAACCATTCAGGGCGCATCCCATGTTATCATTAACATTTCTGGAGATATCAGCTTAATTGAAGCAAATGAAGCTGCTACCTTAGTACAGGAATTAGCAGGAGATTCTGCTAATATTATCTTTGGTGCTATGTTTGATGATGTTAATCCGGATACCGCTACAATTACGGTAATAGCAACCGGTTTGGACAGCAAGTCAAAAGAGATGGTTAAGACTCCTGATTTCTTGAGACATCAGACATCATCAACAGGCGGGATAAGACCTACAGTAAGACCTGAGTTAAATATTAACAGACCCTTTTCTTCAAGCAGTCCGTATAGTGGGACAAGCCAGTCAGGACAAACAACACAATCCTCGCAGTTGAGCTACCAGACCGATCCGACAAGACGTCCGGTTAGCCAACCAGCTAAAGCTCCTGCGAATACCAATACGGATCCGAGTGGAATTAAAATTCCTGAATTCTTACAAAAGAATCGCCACAATAAGTAAAGCTGTTATATAAAGATAACTGCGATTCTTTGAGAACACGCCACAATAAGTAAAGCTGTTATAAAAAGTAAAATGCGGTTCTTAAAATCGACACAATAAATAGAAAATAGAAAAACCATAATACATAAGAGATTAAGGCTGTTAGATTATTTTGATTTAAATAATCTAGCGGCTTTTTTTGTACACTAAGAGCAGATAACCTCACATACTGTAAAAATTAGTAAATGAAAACAAAGAATTAGACCCCAGAAATTGACATAAATTGGAAACCAAACAAGTTATAATCTTAATGTACGTTAGCGGTATAAATACAGCATAAAAACATTGTTTTTTTACATGTTTTGTGTTTATCGGTTCTCTAAAATCGATGTAACTGACAAATTGTTGGAGGTGAAATTTGTATCTTGAAATATATCCGGATATTATTTTTATCCTTAATTTTTTCATAGATTTCATCTTGCTCTTCTTATTAAAAAAGGTGAATCGGAAAACCAGCAATGTGAAAAAAATGATTGGAGCATCAGCTTTAGGTGCTGCATTTGCAGCAGTTGCAAGTATTTTCCCGTGGATGAATATAGTAATCCGATTTGTATTTATGAATGTTGTTGCAGCGGTTATTATGCTGCGATTAGCATTCGGCAGAATGAAGAGGATGGAGATGCTAAAGCAGGTAATTGCTCTGTATCTTATCACTTACTTTGCAGGAGGCATGATTAATTCCATTTACTATTATACGAATTTTAGGGAAACGCTGATTAATTTTGGCAATTCTTTTGTTCTAAGTAATCTTAAGTGGAATATTATCATAATCGTAATGCTGTGCCTAGTCCCGACTACTTATCTGATCCTATGGATTCTTCGGTGGTATCAGAGTGAAAGAAAAGAAACCTATGATGTAGAGTTGTTTTATGATAACCAAAGCATACATACAAAGGGACTTATGGATTCTGGTAACTGCCTGTATGATCCGATATTTAAAAAGCCGGTTATGGTAGTTGAGAATGTACTGATAAAGGATTTATTACCTGCATGGGCCTGCAGTGAATTGGATGCGGCGAAGAAGTGTGTGGAGGGAAATGAGTTCAATTTCGATGATAATCATGTACTGCATCTGAGATTTATTCCGTATCAATCCATTGGAAAGGCAAAGGGAATTATGGTGGGTTTGATGTTGGATAAAGTTTTAATAAATACGGGGAAAGAAACAATATGTAACGAGAAGGTGACCGCGGCTATTTGTGATAACCACCTATCTACTAACGATGACTATCACGTACTATTACATAAGGAGCTTATCTAAAAGTTTGAACAAACACACTGAATTCATTCAAACTTATGAAAAATGGGAGGTTTATCTATGCTATTAAAGTTATCAATTCAAAACAAATTTCAGTTTCGGATGATTCCGGATTTAAAAACAATTATATTTGGCCATAAGGGTGAAATACACTATATTGGTGGTGCAGAGGTTTTACCGCCACCGCTTGATTCGGTGAAGGAAGCAGAAGTAATTGCTTTGCTTGGGACAGAACGTGATGCAGAGATGAAATCCATATTGGTTGAACATAATTTACGACTTGTCGTATACATAGCTAAGAAGTTT
>JAQUYQ010000063.1 GCA_028691795.1 Herbinix sp. | reverse complement strand
TCAATGAACAGACCTTTCATAACTCTTGGACTTAAAGTTCCCTCAGACATCACCAAGGAGACAACTGTTGAAAGTGATATAACTGCTCATTCGAAGATTATAGTGGAAGAGCAGCTGAATTTATTTGCGGATTCAAATTCACAGTCCGACGCTCCATTTTTATCAAAAAAAGCTTTTGAAGAGCATCGTATTGTAGGCCAGGTTTTTTCTACTTATTGGTTGGTAGAATATAAAAAGGAATTATATATAATCGATCAGCATGCCGCGCATGAAAAAGTATTATATGAGAGAATTATGGCTGCGGCTAAAACAAAAACCTTTGAAGCACAACAATTACTGCCTCCGATTGTATTAACCCTTTCTCTCAGGGAGCAGGAAGTCCTACATAAAAATGAGGGGGCTTTAATAAATCTTGGCTATGAAATTGAGCATTTCGGAGGTAACGAGTTTTCTGTTAGAGCTGTGCCTGCCGATTTATACGGTATCAGCGAAAAAGAATTATTACTGGAATTTATCGATAACTTAGCGGATGATTTTAACGGTACTATGCAAAGTTCAACCTCTGTTTTAGAGCGGGTAGCGTCACTTTCTTGTAAAGCTGCTGTAAAAGCGAATCATACCTTCTCAAACGAAGAGGCCTCCGCTTTAATTAAAGAACTGTTAACCCTTGAGAATCCTTATAATTGTCCACATGGACGACCGGTCATCATTTCCATGAGTCAGTATGAGCTGGAACGTAAATTCAAGCGAATTATATAAATCGAAACGTTCGTATAATAAAGTTTTGCAATTCGGGTTCAGCAAAAATTATATTAATATAAATACAGAATTAAATTTTACTATATAATTAATTGTAAATTTGTAATTCAATAAAAATCCATTAGTGAATTCCAACTTAAAATTGAAGCCAGAATGAAAATATCAGAACTGATGGTTTCTTCACATACTTAAATGCTGATTTTATAAGCAATTTAATAACATTTAAATGAGAAGTTTAAAGAATTGATTTTAACTTCGATTTATATTTAGGAAGGAGCCAACATGAACGAGAAACCCTTAATAATATTAACAGGGCCGACCTCTGTCGGAAAAACCACATTATCCATTGCACTAGCAAAGGCTGTGGATGGTGAGATTATTTCTGCGGATTCTATGCAGGTATATAAACAGATGAATATCGGCACAGCAAAAATTTCTCATAAAGAGATGGATGGAATCCCTCATTATCTAATTGATGAACTGGAGCCTGACGAAGAGTTTAATGTCGTTAAATTTCAGCAGTTATCCAAAAAATATATTCAAAAAATTTATGAAAAGAATAAGATACCGATACTTGTTGGAGGAACAGGATTTTATATTCAGGCAGTACTTTATGATATTAATTTTACGGAAAATGATTCCGATATAACCTATCGTATGGAGCTGGAGCAGCTTTTAAAGGAGCAAGGTACAGATTATCTTTATGAATTGCTAAAATCAATCGATCCGGACAGTGCCGAGGCAATTCATCCAAATAACAGCAAGCGTATCATACGCGCTCTTGAATTTGCAAAACTAACCGGAGATAAGATTTCAGAACATAATAAAGAACAGAGAAATAAGCAGTCACCTTATAATTTTTGTTACTTTGTATTAAACAAAGATCGCGCAATGCTGTATGAAACTATAAATAAGCGCGTAGATTTGATGCTGCAGGATGGTCTGCTGGAAGAAGTGAAGCTGCTTGCTGCCTTGGGATATACCAGAGAGCTTGTTTCAATGCAGGGCTTAGGATATAAAGAGATATTGGCTTACCTAGACGGGGAATGTACTCTTGAGGAAGCAATAGAGATATTAAAAAGAGATACAAGACATTTTGCAAAACGTCAGCTCACCTGGTTTAAGCGGGAAAAAGATGTAATCTGGGTGAATAAAGATGAATTTGCGACGGACGAAGAATTATTACAATATTTATTAAAAAATTTAACTGATAAAAACATTATTTAATATGTCATAATAATGTTATGTAAACTAAAGAGTAAATAGTTATTAATTAATTGATGTTTCATAAATTTTTAATTGAAAATAACAGATTGCGAATTTATAATGTATTGTCAATAAATCAATCAAAACTTTTCGCAGTTAATTTATAGTAATTATCATCACAAGAGGAGGAAGAAGTATTGGAAAAGACGGAATTAATTGACGCATATCAATCCTTAGGAATTGATTCAAAAGTTATTGCATTTTGCGAGGACATAGAGAGGAATTTGGAAGAACGTTTTAAAGCTATCGATAAGGTTGCAGAATTCAATCAGATGAAAGTATTAAAAGCGATGCAGGATAACCGACTTAGTGACGTACATTTTGCGGCAACTACCGGATATGGTTACAATGATATGGGAAGAGATACCCTGGAAAAGGTATATGCGGATGTTTTTCATACGGAAGACGCTTTGGTAAGACCCCAGTTAATCAGTGGAACTCATGCACTTACCGTAGCACTGTCAGGTAATTTAAGACCTGGGGATGAGATATTATCACCCGTTGGAAAACCCTACGATACGTTAGAGGGAGTCATTGGAATCACACCGGCAAAGGGTTCCCTTGCAGAATATGGCATCACATATTCTCAGGTAGATTTATTACCGGACGGAAGCTTCGATTGGGATGGAATTAAAGCTGCCATTAATGAGAAAACAAAGCTGATAACAATACAGCGTTCTAAGGGTTACGCCAGCCGCCCCACCCTATCAGTAAAAAGAATAGGAGAGCTGATCCGCTTCGTAAAACAACTTAAGCCAGAAGTCATTTGCATGGTTGATAATTGTTATGGTGAATTTGTAGATAGCATGGAACCTACACAGGTAGGGGCTGATTTATGTGTTGGATCCTTGATTAAAAATCCCGGTGGCGGTTTAGCGCCAATTGGCGGGTATATTGTAGGAAAGAGCGAATATGTGGAAAATGCAGCATATCGACTGACAGCACCCGGTCTTGGTAAGGAGGTTGGAGCTACCTTAGGATTGAATGCTCCCTTGTTCCAAGGATTATTTTTAGCTCCACAGGTTGTATCCGGTGCGTTAAAAGGAGCCATTTTTGCCGCTAATATATATGAAAAACTAGGATATAGCGTGATTCCTAATGGAAACGAGGAGCGTTATGATATAATCCAAGCGGTTACTTTAAATTCAGCCGAAGCGGTTATTGCTTTTTGTAAGGGGATTCAAGCTGCAGCACCGGTAGACAGCTATGTTTCACCGGAGCCCTGGGCTATGCCGGGTTATAATTGCGACATCATTATGGCGGCAGGTGCATTTGTACAAGGTTCCTCCATTGAACTTTCTGCTGATGCACCAATTAAACCTCCTTATACTGTATTTTTTCAAGGTGGCTTAACTTGGCACCATGCAAAATTCGGAATTCTGAAGTCAGTTCAGAAGTTGTTGGAGACTGGAATTCTTAAATTATAATCAAGCTTGTGACTTATGTGCTATCTATAAAATAAATGTTTCAAGTATACAAATTTAAGTTCTTATGTTAAAATGATATTTAATTATGATATTATAGGATATGATAAAAATATCCAAATATCATAAATAGTTAATTTCTGGGCTAAGCTGAAAGGGGGACAAGCATTTGGCAAGAACATCAAAAACCTTGGGCAAGAATTACTGGGCTTTATTTCTTCTTATCTTATTAGGGATTGTTGTCGGTAGTTTTATCGGACATTTGACTAAAGAGGTACAATTTTTGAAGTGGTTGAATTACGGAATTAATTTTGCCATCGGAGATTCTAAGGAAAACAATGTTGTTACCTTAAATTTAGCGGTTATTATTATCAATTTTGGCCTTAGGATTAAAATTACCATAGGAAGTGTAATCGGAGCAATCGCAGCCGTTTTCATTTATAAAAAGTTATAAAAGTTATAAAAAGTTTATAAATAACATCATGATCCAACTGATTTCTTGGAGAGAAGAGCTGTGGAGGAGAAATCCTCCCTAAAGCAGGAGGATTATCATGAATGAAACTTATTTAACAGTAAAAGAATTACCTATCTCGGAACGTCCTTATGAAAAATGCGAAAATTATGGTGCAGGTGCTTTATCCGATGCCGAACTATTAGCAGTTATTTTAAGAACGGGAACGAAGCAGCAAAGAGTGATTGATCTGGCAGTGAATATTTTGAATTATCCATCTGCACATACCGGTCTAAAAGGACTAAATTACTTAACAATGAAGGAACTGACCCGGATTAAAGGAGTTGGTCGTGTCAAGGCAATCGAAATTCTTTGTTTAACTGAAATTACAAAGCGAATGTCAAAGGAAATACATCGTGACAGCTTGAAATTGATTACACCTCAGAGTGTTGCAGATTACTACATGCAGGATATGAGACATCTGACTAGAGAACAGGTAATGCTTTTAATGATGGATTCAAAGAATAAATTGATTAAAGATATGATTATATCAGAAGGAACAGTCAATACTTCCATTATGCCTACCAGAGAAATATTCGTACATGCAGTTAAGTATGAAGCAGTAAATATCATTCTTATGCATAATCACCCAAGCGGTGATCCGACTCCGAGCGCAGAAGATATCCGGGTTACTAAACGGCTCTTAGAAGCAGGCGGTATTATTGGTATTACACTTATGGATCATATTATTATTGGCGATAATAGATATATCAGTTTAAAAGAACAGGGATTGATATAGAGAATAAATCGCCTCATAACATAAAAGACTACTTAATTGAAATATATAGGAGGTTATCAGTATTATGGCTTCAAAATCATTTGGAATAGATTTCGGTACAAGCACGATCAAGATATATAAGAAAGGACAGGGCATTGTATTAGATGAACGCAATATCATTGCAATAGCGGATGGTAAAAATATTATTGCTACCGGTAATGATGCATTTGATATGTATGAAAAAGCGCCATCCAATATTTTGGTAACGTATCCTGTAAGAAATGGTGTTATTGCCGATGTTGCCAATATGATGTCCTTATTAACCTGTTTTATGAAAAGAATCAGCGGTTCTAAACATATCGGGGCTGCAGATTATATTGTAGCGACACCTTCGGATATTACGGAAGTCGAGCGTAGATCCTTTTATGATCTGATTGCAAGCTCCGGTTTAAAAATTGGTCGCATTAAAATTGTAGAAAAACCGATCGCTGATGCTGTAGGTGCCGGTCTTGATGTAATGACAGCTAGGGGTGTCATGATTGTGGACATTGGAGCTGACACGACAGAGGTATCCATACTTTCCTTGGGTGGAATTGTATTAAGTAAATTAATTCCGGTGGGTGGAAATAAACTGGATGAAGCAATCAAGGGCATTGTAAAGAAAAAATATAATCTCTTAATCGGAGATAAAACAGCGGAAAACATTAAGAAAAAGTTAGCTAGTGCCTTTGAAACAGTAGAAGCATCCGTAAAAGTTTTTGGACGAGATGTTGTTACCGGTCTGCCAAGCGAGATGGAAATAAAATCAACTGATGTATTTGACTCAATTTCCGAATATATGTATTCCATCATTGATGCAATAAAAATTATCCTGGAGCGGACACCACCGGAGATATCTTCCGATATTATAGACAGCGGTATCTATATCACAGGCGGATCTGCAAAGATTTTTGCTTTAGATGAACTTTTGCATAAAGAAACTGATTTAAAAATAAATATTTGTCCTGATTCTTCTAACACTGTTGTAAATGGTCTGGGTAAAATCATGGAAGAACAAAAACTGTCTTCCTTGGCAGATTCTTTAAGATCAAAAACATTTGTGAATTAACTTTTAAATAAGCTTGAAAGAACCCATAAAACATATTAATTAATACCAGGTGTTCAGAGGAATTAAATAGAAATTCATCTGATATAGAGGGTTTTAAAGAGTTATATATTCAATAAGGCGGAGATAAGTTATGAGGCGAAGGACAAAAATAAATTTAAATCCGAAACACGTTTTGATTGCGTGTGTTGTATTATTAATCGGTTTGATTATCATTTCTTTCAAGTATGGTGAACAACTGTCACCAGTGAAAGAGGCAGTCGGCTCGGTAATTACTCCAATGCAGCGGGGTGTTAATACAGTAGGAACCTACATTTCCAATAAATTAGATAACTTTAATAGTATCAAGGAATTACTGGATGAAAATGATAAACTGAAGGAGCAGGTGAACTCTCTTGCCTTTGAGAATAAACTTCTTCTTCAAGATAAATATGAGCTTGATGGATTGCGCAAGTTATATGAACTTGATCAGAAATATGCGGATTATCCAAAGGTAGCTGCCAGGGTTATCAGCAAGGAATCAAGTAATTGGTACAGTACATTTAAAATTGATAAGGGTACGAAGGATGGCTTGGCTGTTGATATGAATGTACTTGCAGGCAATGGGCTGGCAGGAATAATAACCGAGGCACATTATAATTACTCCTTAGTAAGAGCTATCATAGATGATAACAGTAAAATATACGGAATGTTTTTAAAGACCTCCGATACCTGTATTGTCCAAGGCGACTTACAACTCATGGATGATTGCAAAATAAGAGTAGAATTCATTAACAAGGATGCACAGATAAGTGATGGGTTTGAAATCGTTACCTCACATATTAGTGAGAAGTATCTCCAGGGAATTTTGATTGGATATGTAAGCAATATAGAACTGGCTTCAAGTAATATGACAAAGACAGCTTATTTGACTCCGGCAGTTGATTTTCAGCACTTAGATGAAGTTTTAATCATTACAGAGTTAAAGGAACCATTGATAGATTAAGATAAAGTAGGTAGTTGTGTGAAACGTTTGATTATATATATTATAGAAATTATCATTTGCTTTATAATCCAGAGTGCCATGTATGATTACATTAGCCTGGCTGATATTATGCCTAATTTATTACTAATTCTAGTTGTATCCACTGCATATATGCATGGTCGTATGTCAGGTCTTATGCTTGGTTTAATCAGCGGACTTTTAATTGATTTGTTAAATGGTGGTTATGTTGTCGGATTAAATGCTTTATTATATATGTTAATTGGATATTTCATTGGATTTACTTATAAATATTATTCTGACGATGACTATACCTTACCAATTATTATAATTGCGGTTAGTGATTTGATTTATGGATTTTTTTATTATGTAGTTGAGTTTTTACTGAGAGGCCGTCTGAATTTTCTCTTTTATCTCAGAAGATTGATTATTCCTGAAATAATTTATACGGTAGCAGTCTCAATTTTTTTATACAAACTGTTACATATGATAAACAAACGCTTAGAGCATAAGACCGAGAAGGAGGTATAAGCTTGTTTGACGTATTCTTGGATTATGTAAAAAAATTATTAAAATCAAGGTTATTCCCAATTACATTAATATACCTTGCTTTATTTTGTGTAGTTATTAACCGTATATTTGTACTGCAAATAGTTGAAGGTCCTGCCATTGCCCAGGAAAGTACGTTAAAGGATACAGAAAGCAGGGATATTGAAAGTACAAGAGGTAATATTTATGACCGTAACGGAAAGCTTCTTGCTTCTAATGCACTAACATATTCCGTAGTTATGACCGACAGTACAAAAATTGAGTCTAATGAACAACGGAATGCAATAATTTATCAGATGATACAAATAATTGAAAAAAATGGTGATACTTTAGATAATGAATTTTATATTCAACAAAATAAAGATGGTAAATTAGAATTTACAATTGATGATAATGAATTAACACGATTCAAGAAACAAGCATTTACTTATGTATTGGAAGAGGATGAAACGACAAAAGCAAAGAACTTAACCGAGGAAGAGAACAATGCAACAGCAGAACAGGTATATGAATTTTTACGTACCGGCGAAGGATATGAAAATACTAACTCAAATTTTGATATTTCGGACTCTTATTCTGTTGAAGATACACTAAAGATTATGGGAGTACGTTACGCATTGTTTTGCAATTATCCAAAATATCTTCAAATCACGGTTGCTTCTAATGTAAGTGATAAGACAATTGCAGCAATTGAAGAGAACAGTGATAAATTGCTTGGTGTTGAGATAAAACAACAAACGAATCGTGTATATCAAGATGGCATTTATTTATCAAATATTATAGGGTATACAGGACTAATCAGTTCAAATGAATTGGAAAAATATAACAATGACGATACGATGATATATGATTCAACTGATTATGTGGGTAAGACTGGACTGGAACAGAAATATGAAGAAGTATTAAGAGGCACAAAGGGCAGTGAGACGGTAAGTGTGACTACTTCTGATAAGGTAATCGATGTAATCGATCATACGGATCCGATTGCCGGAAATAACATATACCTGACGATTGATAGCGATTTGCAGATTTCAACTTATCATTTGCTCGAGAAGGAATTGGCACGTATACTTTTAATGAATATTACGCCAGACCTAAATTATGGCAGTAAAGGTGAAAGTGCTGCGGATATTAAGATACCGATTTATGAAGTATATTATGCACTTTTGAATAATAACATCATTGATATTGATCAGTTTGACGATCCTGATGCAACATCTCTTGAGCAGCAGACCTATAATGAATATAAAAATACATTAAAGGATGTTTTTATTCAATTAGATACTTTATTAAGCTCGAACAATACCATCACGAATAATAATGCTGGTGATATGGAAGATTACCTGGATTATTTTTATTCTGTATTATTAGATAACGATATATTAATCAGAGATAATATTCCAAGTGATGATACTACCTTAGCAGAATATAAGAACGATAAAATCAGTTTAAGCAGCTTACTCAAGTATGCGCTTGCTAATAACTGGGTAGATTTGTCGAAACTTGGTGTAGGAGATGAGTATTACAGTGCTGAGGAGTTGTATCAGAAGCTAATCACTTATACGGAAGATATCCTAAAAAATGACAAAGAATTCAACAAAAAAATATATAGAAATTTAGTGTTTTCGTACAAATTATCGGGAACTGAAATTTGTCTTTTATTATTAGAACAAGGTGTGTTAAAATATAATAAAGATGAGTTAAATAATTTAAAAAATGGAGCAATATCTGCTTATTCATTTATTACCGATAAAATTAAGTCTTTGGAGATTACGCCTGCTATGTTAGCACTTACACCATGTAGCGGTTCTGTTGTAATTACAGATGTTAATACAGGTGATGTTCTTGCAATGGTTACTTATCCTGGATATGACAATAATAAATTTGCTGGAAAAATTGATTCGGATTATTTTACCAAAATTAATAATGATCTATCAACGCCTATGAGAAACCGGCCTACATCAGAAAAAACCGCACCCGGATCTACCTTTAAAATGGTTACATCCGTTGCTGCACTTGAAGAAGGCGTTGTAACACCTACGGATACGATTTTCGATTTGGGAGAATTTACAAAGATTTCGCCTTCACCAAAATGTCATATTTATCCTGGTTCCCATGGCTCAGTTAATATCATTGATGCTTTGGCTGTTTCCTGTAACTATTATTTCTTTGAAATGGGATGGCGTCTTAGTATAGATGGTTCAGGCAAATTTGATGCACAACAGGGATTAAACGTCTTGAAAAAGTATGCCACATTATTTGGTTTAGATGAGACCTCCGGTATGGAGCTGGGTGAGTCAAATCCTCAGATATCAACTACGGATCCCGTTCGTTCTTCTATCGGACAAGGTAGTAACGTATACACTCCGGTTCAGCTATCAAGATATGTTACTACGATAGCAAACCGTGGGACATGCTTTAATTTGACTTTACTTGAAAAGATAGAAGGTAATGATGGCAGCATAATCAAAGATAACAGTGCTATAGTTAATCACAAATTAGATAATGTAAGTTCCTCTACCTGGGATGCTGTATTTAAGGGTATGTACTCTGTAGTAAATACAGGCGAAGGCTCAGTATATTCACTTTTTAATAATTTTGATGTTACGGTAGCCGGAAAGACAGGTACCTCACAGCTCAGTAAGGTAGTTCCAAATAATGCGCTGTTTGTTTCCTTTGCACCTTATGAAAATCCAGAGATTTCAGTTACGGCTGTAATACCAAACGGATATACCTCACATAATGCTGCAGAGCTTACTAAAAATATATACACTTTATATTTCAATGTGCAAGATAAGAAAAGCATACTGAATAGTGATATTTCTGCTTCTGATACAAATGATGATTCAGCAATCGAATAAATATCAAATTTCATGATATGTGAATTAACTTGTCAATTCATCTTGTTAGTATCCAATTTAGGGTGTAATATATCAGGAAATATAACTGGAAAGGAGTTCAGTAATGAATAATTCTGTAATTATAAAAGGTAATAAGTATGGTATCATAGTCGTTTTAAGCCCCGAAGTACCTTTTGAGGAATTAAAACTTCTGATTGCAGAGAAATTCAAGGAATCCAGCAAATTTTTTGAAAATGCCAAAATGGCAATCAGCTTTGAGGGACGGAAACTGACGAATGAAGAACAGAGGGAAATCCTTGATGTTATCAGTGAAAATGCGGATATGCACATTGTATGCATTATGGATAATGATACGGAAATGCAAGAAAAATTTCATAAAACGTTAGATCAGAAGCTCATGGATTTATCAAATAATACCGGACAATTTTATAAAGGTATACTACGTTCGGGTGCTTCCTTGGAATTCGAAACTAGTGTAATCATTATTGGTGATGTTAATCATGGTGCGAGAGTTGTTTCCAAAGGTAATATCATTGTATTAGGTGCATTAAAGGGTACTGCCTTTGCCGGAGCAACCGGTAACACGAATGCCTTTGTCGTAGCGCTTGATATGAGTCCTACGCAGATAAGGATAGCAGATACAATCGCAAGGGCACCGGATAAGCCGGTTAAAGATGATTTGAAAGAAACTAAAATAGCATTCTTAGAAGATGGAAATATTTATATTGAAACGCTGAATAAAAATATCTTACAAGATATTAATCTTTAAGCAGATTATTAAATATAAAAAAACATGGAGGAGAAATCCTCCGAAAAACATGGAGGATTGGAAATAATGGGCGAAGTTATCGTTGTAACATCCGGCAAGGGTGGTGTTGGTAAGACAACAACTACCGCAAATGTCGGAACAGGCTTAGCAATGCTAGATAAGAAGGTTGTATTAATAGACACAGATATAGGTTTGAGAAATTTGGATGTTGTTATGGGATTAGAAAATCGGATTGTTTATAATTTGGTAGATGTTATTGAAGGATCCTGCCGAATTCGTAATGCCTTAATTAAAGATAAACGTTATCCAAACCTTTACTTATTACCTTCTGCACAGACAAGAGATAAGAATGCTGTTACTCCTGAGCAGATGCAAAAGCTTGCAGATGAACTTAGAGATGAATTTGATTACATATTAATGGACTGTCCGGCCGGAATCGAGCAAGGCTTTAAAAATGCAATTGCCGGAGCAGACAGAGCATTAGTTGTTACAACTCCTGAAGTATCAGCTGTCAGGGATGCGGATCGTATCATTGGATTATTAGAAGCCAATGAGATGAAACAAACCCATTTAATTGTAAATCGTATTCGAATGGATATGGTTAAACGCGGTGATATGATGTCGAGTGATGATGTATGCGAAATACTTGCGGTGGATTTAATTGGTATTGTACCAGATGATGAAAATATAGTAATTTCAACAAATCAAGGTGAACCTCTGGTTGGATCTGATTCTCTTGCTGGAAAAGCTTATATGAATATATGTAAAAGAGTAATTGGTGAGGAAGTACCTTTCTTGAATCTGGAAGAAAAGCAGGGAATATTCGGGAAACTGTTTGGAAAACGAAAGAAGAATTAAGGGGGTAGTAGAATGGGCTTTTCAGATTTTTTTAAGAAAAAGGGGACCGGTAACATAGCGAAGGATAGATTGAAATTGGTCTTAGTATCTGATCGCGCGGGCTGCTCTCCTGAAATAATGGAACAAATCAAGAATGATATCATCAATGTGATATCAAAATATATTGAAATAGACTTAGAAGGACTTGATATCAAAATAACTCAGACGGAGTCAGAATCAAATAATGGTTCCGTACCTGCTTTATTTGCAAACATTCCGATTAAGGATCTCAAGACTACTAAGAAATAAGGATGTAAAAAATGTTTAATTTAAAGCAGTATGACTTCAAACGATATAATATAACCTTAATCATTATTGTCATAATACTTGGTGTAATAGGTGGATACTTAATTAGGCTGGCAAAGCCGGGTGAATCTCTTTACATTAAGCAATTGGCTGGTTTGGGAGGCGGTATCTTATTGGCGATATTTGTCTCTATGTTTGATTATCATTTTATTTGTGGTTTTTATATCGTACTTTATGTTTTCAATTTAGTATTACTGGTACTGGTAAGAGTTGCAGGGACAAGTATAAATCATGCAAAACGTTGGTTGGATCTAGGGTTTACGATGTTTCAGCCTTCTGAGCTATCAAAGATAATCTTGATACTATTTGCAGCAAAGCTTTTTACCATGTTTCGACAAAAGATAAATAATGCATGGGTACTGATACTTACAACAGTTTCAGTGGCATTACCTACATGCCTTATCTTAATTCAAACAAACCTATCCACCAGCCTGGTTATCATGTTTATTTTTGTAATAATGATATTTGCAGCTGGACTTAGTTGGAAAATAATACTGCCGATTATAGTAATTGGTGTACCCTGTGTGATTGGCCTTTTCTGGTATATACAACAGGATTACCAAGTCTTATTACAACCCTACCAACAGGAAAGAGTCTTATCTTATTTAAATCCGGAACAATTTCAGGATACAATGTATCAACAGGACAATTCGGTACTTGCAATCGGATCTGGTCAATTATTAGGAAAGATTCTTAGTGAGGATGCAGCAGATAGTCGTAACTATGGTACGATACCGATTAGAGAAAGTGATTTTATCTTTTCTGTAGCTGGTGAGGAATTTGGTTTTATCGGAAGCTGTTTAATTATTTGTTTATATGCTGTTATCGTATATATTTGTATTACTACAGCGCGCAAGGCTTCTGATTATATGGGAATGTTAATCGCAATTGGAATTGCATCCATGTTTACGTTCCAGTTATTTGTAAATATCGGTGTTGCAACGAAACTATTGCCGAATACAGGAATACCTCTTCCTTTCTTAAGTTATGGCCTAAGCTCTCTGACTAGTGGAATGATAGCTATTGGAATTATTTTAAATATTAGATTACAACCTAAGAGAATTAGGGGCAGAGTTTAAGAATTTGGGTAAGAAAAATCTAAGAATTAACATAATATAGAAATTTATTCGAATATATAAGTATAATAATTCTAAAAGATTTAAAGATTGATTTGGGCGTCATAATTCGGATTTATAT
>JAQUYQ010000251.1 GCA_028691795.1 Herbinix sp. | reverse complement strand
ATTTTTAGTTTTATCTGCTGATAAGAGGTATAGCTTACTGCATATGAAGTAAAATAATTTGTATAACTTCTAATATAATTTTGCAGCTGTAATAAACTCGAATTATTATTCTCAAATTTACTAATCGGCTGTTCTAAATCATATTTTACTTTCATTCTTATATTTCGTCACAATCGAAGCATAGTCGCTTTGATATTTAACGAACAGATCATAATATTCCTTCTCGCTTCCTGCGTCTACAAATAAGTTTTTATTGGTATTAACTGCATTCTTAAGAAGCTTTGTATTCGTAAGCTGTGTATCTAATGTAGCCAATTGCTCTGTGACAGAGGCTAGATTCAATTCCCGTTCCTTACCCCTATAGGTATAGTCATTATCCATCAACTTATAACTTAGCTCAAAGCCCTGATATTTAATATAATATTCTTCCTCATCCTGAGTTTGAGTAAAATAATTAATCCCATCTTCTATTGATTGTTTATACTCGCTAAGTAAATTCAAGTTTCTCACTGTATCCGTTAATTGTTCATTATAATAATCCAACTCTGTCAACAAATCCCCATGTTCAACAATATACAGAATATCTCCCTCCTTCACAGAGGAACCTTCCTTGACATTAACCTCCTGCAAGGTTCCGCTATATGTATTGATAACCGTCGCAACCTGATTATTCGGTCGAAGCATCCCTTCCGATTTTACAACCACATCAATTTTACCAAAGTACATCCAGGTTAGTGCAATCAGCAGCATTCCTAAGATGGTGTAGATGAAGATTGTAAAAAAGATATTAGGTTTTGATTCGTAGACTTCTCGACTGTCAGACATTTCGTTGATGTTAATCAGGATGGGTTTCATTGAGGTTCTCCTTGGAAATGATATAGGGTAGTAATTATTGGAAGTCAACAAATAATCAATAAACAAATATTAGATTATTAAATTACGTATAAATAACCTCCCATTAATGAATGCTAATATGAATACATATAACAAATCTCCAATAAATATACTAGCCAATAAAAAGTTTAAATTTGTATTAAATTTACCCATTTCAATATTTATTATATTCGTTTTATTACTAGTTATAAGAAGTAATATGAAGATAATTAGTGGCAATATAAATAAATTTGTTATATTATTAAAAAGTTTAAAATATTTGAATATTATCAATGATACTAAACAAATTATTGTAAATGTTACTATAATATAGTAAATACTCTTATAATTTCTTAAAATAAACTTATCCAAACAAATCATTCTCCTTTAAGAATATCAAATTAACTGTATTTTCCTTTGAAAGGGTTATTTCTTCTATGTTCTTCTCCAGTTCCGTAATATTCGAGGTAATATTAGCTAGAAAGTTTACCTCATACGCATCAACAGCCCTCTGGGCTCCTCCATGGCCGTCTTAGATTGCTCTACTTTCCATTCCGTAACTGCAAGGCCCGACAATTCTTTATTAACCTCGCAATTTTCCTTGGCCTGTTCATAGGCTGCTGTAAGGTCTGCTTTCTTACAAACATATTCATCATATTGAAGACTATAAGAAATACCATATCTAAATCTTTCTACAAAGTCCTAGGAAACATAATTGGTAATTGAACTGTTATAATTAACTCTTGTCGATATACATATCATCAAATTACTTTCTACTAGAACAATAGGCTTGGACATCTTTAGAATATAAACTGGCACTAAGCAGATGAACTATTTGATACGTAACCCATCCAACTCAAAGATAATATGATCATGAAGGTGATTTCTTTAATTGAATTTATATAATATTTATTCTTAATACATGTTTTATTATACTTTTTATATAACCATATTATTAAAATTGAATACAATAGAATAGCATGCTAAATTAGTAATACTGGTTCATCCATATATTACCAATGTTTCTATAATTACTAAAAATAAAAAAAATACTAAAAAAGACTTAAATATTATTTTCATGTTAACCTCTCATATCCATTTGAATAAGTAACCTTAAAGCTAGTCATATCTAACACCCTGTAATTTCAAGTAATTATATGTGTTAATTTTTAATTTTTATTTTCATAAACTTTCAAACCATAAACAGAATTTTGGATTTGAGGTTGAATTCAAATTTGATGTCCCCACATTTTTGTATATTTTCCATCATTACCAAGTAATTCTTCATGAATTCCTGCCTCAACTATATTCCCTTTTTCCATCACAAAGATCATGTTGCACTTCCTAATCGTACTTAACCGATGTGCAATAATAATCGTAGTCATTCCCCTACTATACTCCTCAATTGTATCCTCAATCGCTCTCTCTGTAATCGAATCTTAATTACTCGTAGCCTCATCCAGTATCAGAATACCAGGCTTCTTTAGAATAGCTCTGGCAATTACAAGCCTCTGCCGTTGTCCGCCGGAAAGATTCGACCCATTCTCCTCAAGTCTTGTCTCATATCTCAATGGCAATTCATTAATAAAATCATGAGACTGTGCCTTCTTTGAAGCTTCTATCACATCTTCTGTCGTAACATCATCTAGTCCCAACATAAGGTTGTCCATAATGCTTCCGCTAAATTAAAAGTTTCCTGTGGAATGTATGCTATCTTTTCTCTTAAACTCTCAATATTAATATCCTTTATGTTATTGTTATTAATTAAAATATCCCCTTCTTCTGAGCTATACAAATTTAATAACAATTTAACCAACGTTGTTTTTCCCGACCCGCTCTCACCTACAAGCACAATTCTTTCACCCTGTTTAATATGCATTGTGATATGTTTCGTCATCACAAATTGCAATTGTCATTGTCTGTACCGTCCTTGTATACTGTTCCATATTTTATAAAATCATTCATCAAATTATTGGAATTATAGTTCCCATTTAATAGTACATTATTACTATATCATTTCTTTTTT
>JAQUYQ010000062.1 GCA_028691795.1 Herbinix sp. | reverse complement strand
CAGGATGGGCTGCGTTCTTTCAAAATGGCATAGGAGCAGTCATAAAAGTGTGCTAATTTTCTGATTTCTTCCGCTCCCTTTTGATAAGCACCGGTCACATCCTCACCTGTTTTTGTAATAACCAAATCTCCCTGTATTTCAGCAGGGTCTCTAGGGGTCTGCAGTCCTCCATATATCTCAGGACAAACAGGAATAAGATGATGCTTTTCCTTTAATTGCTTCATTTCACCCATAAAAATTCCAGAAGCATCATATCTGCATTCCATGCCTAATAAACAAGCACTTACTAAAATATTCATAATGAACCTCCATTTATCACATGTAGATATGTTTTTCCTAAGATAGATAATTATCATAGTTGTTCACTTATAACTAATCTTATTATACACTTAAAATGCTTCTTTAAAAAGTTGATTCGGTAATCTTAATTAAAACATATTAATAAATGCATAAATAGCATTATTAAACAATAAGAACAAGCAAATTTATTCGTATAATATATTAGTAATTTCACATAATAAAATTGTTATATATAATCATACTAAAGGAGAGTAAGAATATGGGATTATTCACTATGGAAACAACCAAACAACAAACCTGCATTGATGCCTGTAACAAATGTGCCCAAGCCTGTTATGAGTGCTTTCAAGCATGCTTAAATGAGCCTGATTTAAATGCTAGAAAGAATTGTGTAAGTATGTTAGTTGAATGTGCTATGATGTGCCAAATGTCAGTTTCTATGATGTCAATGACTGGACAATATTCTAAGGAGCATTGTTCTCTTTGTGCTAAAATCTGTGACAGCTGTGCAAAAGAGTGTAATATGTTTCAAGATGATCATTGCCAGGATTGTGCAAAAGTATGTCAAACATGTGCTGATGAATGTAGAAGAATGGCTGGAATGTAATATCAATGCCTGTTAAAGAAATTGGGATATTTAACCTATCCCAGGATATCTGGGTTATATAATATATTTGAGCTATCCTGATATTAATTTAATTGTTCATAATAAGGACGCTGTCAACATTAAGTTGGTTGCGTCCTTATTTTAATCTAATTTTAATTGACATTATCTTGAATTGGTAGTATATATATAATATCAAAATGATATCAAAACAATATATTAAAAACGGAGGAATGAATCATGAGTAAGGAAGGAAATAATAATGATATCAATATTATTGAAGAGAAAGAGATTAAGCCATTTAGCGGCGGCATCATGCTGTTACTGGTTCTGGCAGGATTTGCGCTGTCCATCCTGATGATAATAGCAGGCATTGTGAAATTGGATTCAAGCGTTTATGCAGTTGGCGGGCTTTTATTGACAATGGGAATTATCTTAATGGTAGTATTATTCATTATGTTAGGTGGTTTTCATATCTTAAACCCGAATGAAGCCTTGGTTATGACTTTATTTGGTAAATACTACGGAACGATTAAAAAAGAAGGTTTTTATTATACCAATCCATTTGCAGGTGCTTTTAACCCGACAAATGCAGCAGCACAAACCAATGTAAAAATCGCTGCAAGTACAACCGGTACAGATTCACAGGCAAGCATACCGGCAACTTCTGGTAAGAAAATATCAACGAAGACATTAACCTTAAATAATGAGAAGCAGAAGGTAAATGATGTACTGGGTAATCCGATCATTATCGGAGCAATTGTTATCTGGAGAGTATCCGATCCTACAAAAGCAGTATTCAACGTAGAAAATTACAAAACATTTTTATCCATTCAATGTGATTCCACGATTCGTAATATTGCGAGGCTGTATCCCTATGATACGATGGAAGATGATTCCGATGAAAAGACACTCAGAGGCAGCAGCCAGGAGATTGCAGACAGCATGAGAAGTGAGCTGCAACAAAGAGTGAGTGAAGCAGGATTGGAGATTCAGGAAGTTAGAATTACACATTTATCTTATTCAGAAGAAATTGCAGCCGTTATGCTGCAAAGACAGCAGGCAGTCGCTGTAATCGCAGCCCGTCAGAAGATAGTGGAAGGTGCTGTCAGCATGGTAAAAATGGCAATTGATCAATTAGGAGAAGATCAAGTTGTGGTACTCGATGAAGAGAGAAAAGCTTCAATGGTAAGTAATTTGTTAGTTGTTCTTTGTGGAAATAAAGAAGCCCAGCCAATTGTAAACAGTGGATCTATCTATTAAGAAAGTTTAAATAAAGGTCGTGTGAAATGGAAGAGAAAATTGAAGCGAAAGAAGAAAAGCTTAAGGCCAGACTGGAAAGCATTAAAGAGATGGAGCAGGAAGTAGTTCAGAGAGAAAAAGCCCTGAAGGAAAAAGAAAAGGCGAAAAAGCAACTTCTTCTAAGACTTTCACCAAGCATTTGGAATGAACTTGCGGCTTGGGCTGAAGATGATTTCCGTTCCATTAATGGGCAGATTGAATATCTGTTAGCAGAATGCGTCCGTAAAAGAAAAGGAAAGTAAGCCTGCTGGCGATAAAATATCAATAAAATAGTTGTTTGGAATTAGATTAAATCAGTTGTATATCAGTAGTTAAATGATATAATGGCAATATATAGTAACTGATACGAAACCAGAATAATATAATTTCATCTAATATGGGTTATCAAGGGAGGGTAAAGAATGATAAAGAAATTATTAAAATCAAGTATGGCCGTTATCATAGCATTTTCGTTGGTCATCCTGCCAAATTCATTTGCTAATGCACAGGAAGCCACAAATTACAGTGATGTAATACAACAGGCGCAAGTGAAAGCAAATATGCTTACCGCTTATTATGGTGAAACAAGTGTCCAATATGCTTTAATTGATAACGGTGAGATCGTAATATCAGGTCATTCGGGTGTATATAGTAAAGATAGTTCAACTGCGTTAACAGACGAAACCATGTACGGAATAGGTTCTGTAAGTAAGATTTTTACTTCAGTGGCTGTAATGCAGTTAGCAGAACAGGGCAAGATAGATCTTGATACACCCGTTTTCAAGTATATTCCTGAGTTTAAGATGAAGGATGCCCGTTACAAGAAAATAACAGTTCGAATGCTGTTAAATCACTCCTCCGGAATTATGGGCACTTCATTATCCAATGCTATGCTGTTTGAGGATAATGACACCATGAATATGGATAATTTATTGGATGTTTTAGCAACACAACGACTGAAAGCGGATCCCGGAGAATTCAGTGTATACTGTAATGATGGCTTTGGCCTGGCACAGCTATTGATTGAAAAAGTTAGTGGTCTTGAATTTTCAGATTACATAAAGAAATATATTTCAGAACCCTTAAGTATGAGTAATACAAAGACCCCTTTGGATGATTTTGATACAGACCAACTGGCAAAAACATATTCGTCAGATAATATCGCCTTTCCAGTGGAAAATGTGAATATGATCGGTGCAGGTGGAATTTATTCTACAGCGGAGGATTTATGCCAATTTGCAGGGCTTTTCATGAAGAATACAGATTCTCAGTTGTTATCTAATAATTCAGCATTAGCCATGTCCAATGCTGAATATCTAAATGGATTTTGGTATCCACAAGCAGCTTCAACCCTTTCTTACGGACTTGGCTGGGACAGCGTTACTACCTATCCATTTACCAAATACGGCATACAAGCATTGGTTAAGGGCGGTGATACCTTATTATATCATTGCAGTTTAATAACATTACCGAAGGAAGGTATGGCAATGGCCGTAATTTCCAGTGGAGGTGCGAGCATTTATAATGAGGTGTTTGCACAGGAGGTTATATTAGACGTATTATTAGCCAAGGGCTCTATTAAAGAATTAAAAGCAGAGGAAACGAATGTAGCACCAGTGAAGGCCTCTTTGCCGAGTGAGTTTAAAGCCTATGCAGGTTATTACGCCTATTCCGGTGGGATAATAAAAATTGATATTAATGATAATGGTATATTAAAACTATATAACAGCCAGACCAATACTATAGCACAGCAGTTTATTTATAGTGGTGATGATAAATTCTATAGCAAGGATGGAAGCTATTTTGTGACGTTTAACAAAGAAAGTAATGGGAATATCTATTTATATGTTGCAAGTAACAGTTTACTTCCTTATCTTGGGCAGTATGTAAGTGCCGAATATCAGGCACAAAAGGTAGCTGCCAATTCATTATCTAAAAAGGTAAAGGCTGCATGGGAAAAAAGAGATAATAAAATGTACTTCGCTTTAAATGAGAAATATTCCTCCATGGGATACTCCCTTAATTATTTAATACTTAAGCTCTCCATGTGGAAGGGATTGGAAGGATATGCTTGGAATGCTGAGATTATAGATGAGAATACTGCAAAGCCAACGATACAAATTCCGGGTGTTTATGGAAGAGATTTATTCGATTATAATTTCTATACAGTAAAGAAGGCAGAATATATGGAAGCCGGTGGATCCGTCTATATCTCAGAAGATGCGATCAAGGCGTTATCAAATAAAGCTGCCTTTAATGTAAAGATTGGTACAGACGGTTATGCAAAGTGGTATAAGGTAAAGGCATCCTCAAAGAATAAAAAAATTAAGGTCACAATTCCAAAAAATGCTTCCTTTACGGTATATGACGAATATGCAAATTGTGTCGATAACTCTTGGACGACAGGGCAGACCACAGTTTCCTTACCGAAGGATGGATATATTGTTTTTGCAGGGAATGCGGGCGTGAAGTTCACGGTAAAATATGTTGATTAAAATTAATTGAATAAGGGGTTTTTTAATCGGAGAAATCGTGAAGAGAGGTATACTAATGCAGAACCAAATTAATATTACAAAAGAACTTATCATCGAACGAGCATTTCAATTGGGTGCTAGCATTTGCGGTGTTGGCGACTTGACATCTGCACAGCATTTTATTAGCGAGAATTACGGTGACTATTGCGCTTCTTTTCCTAAGGCAATTTCAGTTGCAATTTTTTTCCCCAAGGAAATTATTCAGGAACAAAAAGCTGGGCCTACACGCAGTTACAGTTACTTTTATCATGCTATCAATCGGCAGTTGGATAGTATTGGACTAACCATTTCGAACATACTACAAAGTGCCGGCTATAAAGCCTATCCAGTTCCTACCTCTGATTATCGAGAAGAGGTCCGTGTAGAAAATTTACAGAAGCGTATTGTTGATGATGGAATAGATGCAGTACCAAAAATCGGAACTGAATTGATGGGTATGTTTAGTCATCGTTTGGCTGCTCAACTAGCAGGGATAGGCTGGATTGGGAAAAGTTGCAATCTCATAAATCAGAAAGTCGGCCCGCGTCTTCGTCTGACCACGGTGCTGACTGATGCACCGTTTACAGCAGATGTTCCGTTATCTAGTCGTTGCGGTAAGTGTACTCGTTGTGTTGATGCTTGCCCTGTAAAGGCAATTTCTGGACGTTCTTATGATCCTGCAGATCAGGTAAGTGACCGGCTTGACCGAGAAAAATGTCTGTGGATGCAAGAATCAATGGGGAAAGTTTTTGGAAAATCCACTTGTGGCCTTTGCCTGGCTGCTTGTCCATGGGGGCAATAAGGCATAAGAGTTTTAGTCCTTTCTGCCATGCTTCTTGCTTGATAGACAAAAGCCTGCGTATATAGAAAGAGCGCATCACATTCTAACTTTATAAGTTATTTTGCGATGCGCTCTTCAATACTTAATCAGTAACATACATTGATATTATAGAATAGCAAGTAAACTCTTTACAGATCGGACATTTTAAAAACTAGATAGACACACTTTTCTCCAGATAATCATATAAATTTATCTTTGATAGTACAATAATATATCTTTAAATTGTTGATTAGCACTCCGTCGTACATCTAGATATATTATAAATAATCTGTATTCTATTCCCTTATTGTTGAACGGCATTTTTTCTAGCATTTAGCTAATTTTTTATAAATCCTTATCTCAATTTTTTGCTTCCTAATTTTGCGTGGAAACAGGTATCTTTAGTTGTACGAATATCGATTCCTTTCATTGCAGATACTTTTTCACATATCATAAAAATCCATAAAATGTATTCCAGCACTGCATAATCAGGGTATCCTGCACTTGGCACATAGAAGTCCTGCTCTTCCACAGCATTTTTTCCAGAGATAATAATATGCGTTGACCATTGGGATAATATGTCTTTCATGGTCTTTATCCGTTCTTCTATTCCAGTATCTAGTAGGACAACTACTGAATCTTCACTGATTGCATTGTAAATTCCATGAATAAATTCTTCGAAATCGTACCCGCTGACAGGTACTCTGAGAGTCTCTACTAATTTTAAGCTTCCTTCTAAAACAATGCCATATATATCTTTTGTTCCAACGACACGTACATCTTTTGTCTGTACAAAAATTTCACCATTTTTTTCAATCCAGTTTTCTGCTGCATTAATGATAACTGGCATTTGTTCTGCAGTCTTTTCTATTTCATCCAGCGCCTCACAAAATATCTTTTTTGTTATCACTCCATGGGTGTATGACCAATTTAGTCCCAGTAAAATCAAGTTCACTATTGTGCAAATCATGCCTTTCGTTTTCGGCTGCAAATCACCTTCATCTCCACATGACACCGTTAGGATGTAATCTGCTATTTCATTCAATATTACACCTTCGTCGTCTCTGCCCGACATTGATGCGATTATACACCCTGCTTCTTTAGCATGCAACATTGCTCGATATGTACTTAAGCTTGTTCCGCTCTGTGACACCCCTATAAATAGAGCATCCCCAGCATCGGTAAAAATATAGTCCTCTACTTGGAAGGGATATAATACTTCCACCGGTAAATTCATATATTTCTGCATAACTCCTCTTGCAGCCATTCCCGCATGGTAGCTTGAACCAGAGCCACTGATTATGACTTTTGTAAATGTCCTTCCTGCTATTTCTAAGAATAATTTTTCGTGATTTTTAAGCATATTGATAAGATACAAAGGTGTTTCCCTTATACATTCTTCCATTGATGCCATTTTTTTCCTCCTATCCTAATATGCCTAAGAATGCGCCAATAATGCCAACCATTGTCATAATAACAATCATCATAACAGGCTGAACTTTCTTCACAATAACTCCCCAATAGGTCAGTGCAAAAACTAGCAGTGAACTCAAGCATGGCATAATCTGGTTAAGTAAATCAGATATTGTTTGGCTGTTAGCGCCATCACTGATTTCATAAATAATATTTAGGTTAACTAGACTAGCACACATACCGCCTACTACAAATAGACCCAAAATCGTCGCTGCTTTTAGAAGCTGCCCCATAATTCCATTTGATCCCACCTGTGCCAGGAACTTGGCCCCAAATCCATAGCCTGCCTTCATCAACCCAATACGTACAGCAAATGCTGGAATATTATAAAGCAGGAAAAATAAAATTGGTCCAAGAATACTTCCCTTTAAAGCAAAGGTAGTACCAATAGCTGTTGCTATAATTTTAAAAGTCCCCCAAAAAAATGCATCTCCAATACCAGAAATCGGTCCCATTACTGCAACTTTTGTCTTATTAATTGCTGAATTATCAAATTCGCTATTTTGTGAAGCCTCTTCCTCCATCGCTGCAGAAATCCCTAAATTAAATGTCATACATTGATTTGTTACATTATAAAATTCCAAATGACGTTTTAGTGATTCTGCCATTTTATCTTTTTGTGTATAAATTTTTTTCAGTATCGGAATCATTGCATAGGCATAAGCAATATTACCCTGTCTTTCATATCCCCATGAAAAGGAGCATCCGCAAGATCTCCACATGGTCTTATTCAAATCCTTTTTTGTTATATTAGAATTCATTGTCTACACCTCCAGCTACCACCGTTGTTTTCTCCTTTTCCATCTGTACTATAATCAAAGCTAATACTACTCCGAAAATCGCAACACCAAGTATTGGCAGTTTTGAGTATGCCACCAGTGCAAAGCCGCAAAGGAAAATATGTACATTTGATTTGTTTAACATTGTTCGTGCTAGCATACTAAAACCAATTGCTGGTAGTAAGCCAACCATAACATTAAGACCAGTCTGTACAAAACCAGGAATTGCGTTCAACAATCTGCTCATAGCGTCACTTCCAGCAGCAAAAGAAACTGCAACCAATACACCTATCATCAGTGCCATGCCAAGACCAGTCATCCAATGTATACGCTCAATCCCTTTATAATCTCCGGCTTCCGCATATTTGTCTGCTTTTCTCACAAATAAAGATACAATGTAACCATAATAAAAGTTTTTAAAAATTAAAACCAAAGTTGCAATAGGTAATGCCAGTATCAATGCACTTTCTGCAGAAGCCCCTGCATAAATCACAAAAGCAACTCCAAGTAGAGAACCTGTCATAGCGTCCGGAGGTATTACGGCACCTACGGATGTTGCTCCAAGAAAAGCTAACTCTAATGTTGCCCCAACAGTTATTCCGGTTTTTAAATCCCCCATCACAAGCCCAACAATAAAACCAACAATAATAGGCTGAGTTACAAAATTTCGACCACCTGCATGTTCGATTACAAACAAAGCAAATGCTGTAATTCCTAAAATTATCGCTGTTACTATCATATTTTTTACCCTCTCTTTCGATAAATCATTTACATAATCCTTTATATTTTATTAAATTCAACCGCTTTTACTTCAGGAACTCTTTGAATAAAAATATGTACGCCTTTTTTTACCAGTTCTTTTAATGCATTTTCTTCCTCTGGCAGTAGATTGAATGTTTTCTCAATCTGCTTAGCGCCCTCTCGGGGCTTTATATTTCCCAAGTTTAGTTCTCTAATAGTAGGACAGTTATTTATTAACATAACCGCATCCGCCACAGATTCTACTATAACCATCAAACGATACTTGTCGGTTACTCCACTGTTAATGGCTGCAATAGATTCTTCTATCCCTTTTATCACAAGTTTAGCGGTTGCTGGTTTGGCCATATTTGAGGCGGCTATGCGCAACTCATCATGTATAATATCGTCACTTGCCAGTAGAATACAATCTGCCTTCAAGTAATTAGTCCACGCATATGCAACCTGCCCGTGTATTAGTCGGTGATCAACTCTGAGCATTAAAATCATGATTTTTTTCCTCCTTTCCCTTACATATGTTTATCTTCAACAACAGTATTTGTCTGCAGTACAAAGACTGTTAATTGGTCCTAGTAAGCTTTGAAAACATTCTTGTACAAGCTAAATGACTAGTCTAGCAGTTAATTCTTTACCTGATACAATTGTAAGTTTTTCTGCCTTCACTACTAATCTAGATTTAGAAATTATCTTCCTGTGTCAAGTTCTTTATAGTTTTGTTGCAGTATTTTACGTTTTCAGCAGCCCAGTGTATTCCAGACTCAATCATTTTCACGGTATCATCCTCATTATTTTCCAACATAAGTAAAACCAGAGGTAAATTCATGCCCGCTATCAGATGCAGATTATAATTATCCACTTGCTTAACAAATGCAGTATTTACACTTCCGCCATATAAATCTGTCATCACAATAATTTCTTCATTTTTGGGTATCTTTTTCAGCAGCTCTTCAACTTCCTCAGCTACATTGTTCTCTTTCCCGTCAGTATATGCACAGTATATGCTGACATTCTCTTTGCCACCGGTAATAATTTCAGCAGCTTCATATACTCCTTTTGCCATACTCCCATGTGATGCTAGAATAAAATTTTTCTTCATATTCAAAATTCCTCCAAAGTATTCTTCTTGTCATTTGTAATATAATCGTAAATATACATAATTTCACTATTTGGTATTTCAATGTGATAATGTTCTGTCAATTCTCCAAAAGCCTTTTGCAAGCTGTGAATAAAGGACGAATTCTCCCTGATAAATGCTGCCATATTCTCATTCACTTCTATTTCCGATTTTGTCACTAGACGCTCTACCAAACAACTGATATGTATACTAATTCCAATTGTTGTCTGCACAGAAAATATACATGCCAGTTCTTGTTGCAGATAATTCAATGCCTTTTTAATATAGCCAAGTAGAATATCCGCATTCAGAATCGTCAGCTGAGCAACAACATTCTGCAAGGTAAAGTTTTTTACCAGATTTTCATTAAATTCCTGAATTTCCTCCGGTGTAAAATAATTATTTAATACCCGATTCATATTTCCCAAGTTATTGAAAGTGATAATATCCTCAAGAGGAATGAATGGAATCTTATCAAACTTTGGATTCCATGTTCCTAGTATGAAAAGCACCTCATACTTTTTTAGTATTCCTTCTTTCCCTGAACCTATAATCATGGAAGTATCTAACGAAACACACTTAATTCTTTTCGTTTTCAAAATACTGTCCTCAAACATTTTAATAACCCGGTTATTGATTACTTCCCCCAGTTCACTAACAAAGAGTATTGTTGGTTCTTTCTGCGATGAAGAGTAAATCTCACATCGGTAAACCATTTTCTCGGATATAGCTTCTAAAATTTTGGAAATACTGCATCCTTCTATGATTTTTCGCCCTGCTTCTAATAAAGCCTCTGTCGAAACTTGATTCGTAAACCCTACTTCCATCTGAAATCTTTCTGAGATTTCTTTTGCTATCCCTTCCCCATATTCTGTATCTGTCATGAGAATCATCTTTTTACTGAAATATTCGCTCTTCATTCTTTCCGAAACTTTTGCAACTACTTCTCTTGCTGTGCTGTTCCCAGTTATAGCCATAGATTCAAAAATATGTTTCCCTAATATTCTGTTTACAGTATCTGCCATAGCCCCTGCTGTTAGATATCCCATAGTCATCACCATAGCTGATACCTTATCCTGCTGAATCCGTTTATTATAAAACCGGATATTCAATGTTAGAAATACAAGACTCATACTATTTAGTCTTGCGTTAAGCGAAACCTCCAACAATTCTCTGATTTCCAAAGACATACGCATTTCCAACATGTACTCTGCTGTCATAGAATCCAAGCAATTAGCAATCAGTTCGCTATTCTCCTGTTCCCATTTTGTAATCTGAGAGTTCACATCGAGTAACATATATACATTTCTTGCAAGGACATATCCACATTGTGTAGGGAAAAAAATATCATATTTATCACTGATAATACCAAACACCTTTTGAACAATTGCCTCCATTGCTTTGACTTTTCTGTTATCATATTGCCGTTCATATATGATATAGTCATAATATTGGTTCATATATTCTGTGCTGTGGTTAACAAACTCTTTAAAAGGTAGCTTCAACTCATGAAACTGCCAGTATTCATCCAATACATATTCAAAATACTGAATAATTTTCTTTGTAATGGCCTTCTTCTGATAACATCCCACATCAATCAGTTGTGTGTTCTCCTGGTTCAAAGAAACATCCGATTCTACCAAAATAGATTCTGGCAGATGATACAAAAGTACCACTAATTTTTTATCATTCTCCTGTTTAATGAAAGCACTTGCACATGCAACCTTAATGCAATTCTTCATCTGTGTTATATTTTCTGGAAAAGAATAGTCCATTAAAACCTGATATACCTGACAACTAATTTGGATCTCCCTCATTAGTTTCAATTCCTCTTCCTGAAAAAATTTCATAATTAATTTCTCTTTATCTTCCAGACTTCGTTTCTGCATGGTAGGAAGTTCACATATAACCGGAATCTGTGAAAGCAAAGACTTTTTAATATTTTCTTTTGCATGTTCTGAAGCTTCAAAAATAAGTCTTACATTTGATGTCTGTTTTTCTGCGTTGTTATTTGTCCTTTTATAGACCCTTGTTTCAAGAAATTCCGCTAATTTTTCCTGACATTTTTCGCTTAGTGCATTCACATTCTTTATTAGCAAAACTCCATTTTCTGCTATTTCCAGCATTCCAGGCTTGACTATTTTTTTTCCGTTCTGCATCAAATGTTGACCGAAAATTACTTTAATCCCAGCATCAGTTGCTCTCTCGATCTCATCACACTCTAGTATATGGAAGTTTCCAGAAGCCGGGATAACTCCTTCGTTAATACCGTATTCATATAAGAAGGTTGCCAGCAACGTTTTCCCTGTCCCTTCTTCTCCGCTCATCAGAATTGGAAGACCGCATTCCGGATATTTCATTGCTGATTTACATTGCTCGATACAATAAGATAAAGAAGTATCATACCCTATCATTTTTGAAAAACATTGCTCTGTATATCCAGTTTGGAGGAGTGCTAGTAATTCTTTCGTATTATATTCCTCCTCTATATCAAACAACTCGCCTAGCCTTTTTACAATTGTCTCACGATAAAGGAAACATACCGGTCGTGAATGCAATTTTATCAGCCATTTCTCTTTTTCCAGCTCATTCAAATACTGAGAAGCCAGATTTCTGCTTATATGAAGTTCTTTTACAATTTCATTAGTAGTACAGAACTGTACATTCACTTGAACAGGCCTAGCTACCAAATTTTTAGTATTCTCAAAAATATATTCCAGGATACTCTGTTTTGTTTTTGACAATATATTTCTCCTTCCTATAGTACAGATTCTGTTTTGAATAAAAAGTCTAATCAGTATTGATATATTTGATTATACACATTTTCTCAATTTGTGTTTTTACTGTAATCCAAAACAGTCACTGTAAAACTTTTATCGACATATTAACATGTTGATAATAAAATATTCAACCACTAGTCTCAGCTTTTAGACACAAGTCTCATTAGGCACCCGAGAATTTGACAGTTGTATAATTTAACAATACATTTTCCTACAAGTGGCAGTCTATATGGTTAAGATGTACAGAAAAATAATGTGGAAAAGAATAGTAAGTATGATACAATATGCTTTAATAAATTATAGATAAATTAAATAAATGGAATATGGGTAATAAAATGCTTCAAAAATTATGCAAGACAATAATGAATATAGTAAAATTACAGGTATTGGAAAGAGGTAGAGAAGATTTTTATCAAAGTATCAATAGAATTAATATTGCAAGAGGGAAGATTACAGCAATTACTTTTATAGCAATTGAATCTATTATTTTAATAGTTACATTAATTTAAAAAAAGGGAATCTTCGAAATACCAGATATATACTACGGGGTCATGTTTGTAACCATGATCTTGGTTATGATCGTATTTTTGCTTATTTTTATTAAAATTGAGAAGGACATACCGAAATATGGTACTGCCATTACGATTATAGATATATTATTTAGGGGCTTTATATTAAGTTGGTGTGCCGGAATATCTTTGCTAAATCATTTATCCGGTGGAGAAATTATTATCTATATAATAGCTATCATATCAATTGCAGTTACACCGTTATACCGCCCATTCAACTTATTCGTATCATACGGTGTCATACATACATATTTTCTAATTTTATTACCATTCTTTAATACCTCAGGGGATCATCTGTTCAGTTATTATATTAACAGCTCATCGATCTTAATTATGTCCTGGGCTATATCCTGTATGCGCATTAAAAATAGCGTAGAGGACTT
>JAQUYQ010000061.1 GCA_028691795.1 Herbinix sp. | reverse complement strand
CAATGGCAATCCAAAAAAGGATGAAGCCAAACATTCTCTTCATAACTGTCACTTCCAATCAATATTCATACTAATATATTATGCAGGAGAAACAATGGTTATCACGAAGTATAAAATATAAATGTTCACAATGGGCAATTCAGCTCTAATTACATCTATTTCATGCTTAACTTCAGTACGATTATGGGTATACTATAAGAAATATTATAATTGATTTGACGTTTCTTAAAAATAAAGAAGCAAACATAGATATAGATAATATGATAAGAACGTAGTGAGCATATGCAAGCTTGCTTGCAATATGCGATCGGAGAGAAGAGATTATGGACGTAGTCCATAATATGATAAGAACGTAGTGAGCATATGCAAGCTTGCTTGCAATATGCGATCGGAGAGAAGAGATTATGGACGTAGTCCATAATATGATAAGAACGTAGTGAGCATATGCAAGCAAGCTTGCGATATGCGATCGGAGTGAAGAGATTATGGACGCAGTCCATAATATGATAAGAACGTAGTGAGCATATGCAAGCTTGCTTGCGATATGCGATTGGAGTGAAGAGATCATGGACGCAGTCCATAAGATAGGAGGGTTAATATGAAAGGACATATGAACACAAAAAATGGTGAGATATTGATTGATAATGACGTATTGTCTAAGTATGCCGGAGCTTCCGCAATCGAATGTTTTGGCGTGGTGGGAATGGCATCTGTAAACATGAAAGATGGAATTGTTAAACTTTTAAAACGTGACAGCTTAAGCCATGGTGTCAATGTTATGATTGAGGATAACAAAATTACAATTGACCTGCATATTATCGTTTCCTATGGCGTTAGTATTTCCGCGGTTGCTGATAATTTAATCAGCAATGTTAAATATAATGTTGAAGAATTCTCAGGACTTGAGGTAAAGAAAATCAATATTTACGTAGAGGGAGTCAGAGTAATTGACTGACTTTGAGAAGAACGACATTTAAGGAGGAAGAACCAGTGGTTATTAATACGATAGATGCAAAAACACTGAAAAAGATGTTTCTTGCTGGAGCCGCATGTATAGAAGCGAAGAAAGAAATTATTAATGAACTTAATGTATTTCCTGTGCCGGATGGCGACACAGGTACAAATATGACACTAACTATTATGTCTGCGGTAAAAGAAGTAAATAATCTTTCTGATCCATCTATTGAAGAATTGGCAAAAGCAATATCCGGAGGCTCTTTACGTGGAGCAAGAGGTAATTCCGGAGTTATTTTATCCCAGTTATTTCGTGGTTTTACAAAAGAAATTAAGGATTTTAAGGAAATTAATGTTACTATAATGACAAATGCATTACAAAAAGCAGTGGAAACAGCGTATAGAGCAGTTATGAAACCCAAAGAAGGTACTATTTTAACGGTAGCCCGAGGTGCTGCAGAAAAAGCATCTGCGTTAGTTTCTGAAACAGATGATTTAGTGTATTTTTGTCATGAAGTGATTACTCATATGGAAATGGTACTTAAGAATACACCGGAACTTTTGCCAGTATTAAAAGAGGCTGGTGTTGTTGATGCCGGTGGTCAGGGATTACTTGAAATCGTTAAAGGAGCCTACGATGCACTTCTTGGTAAGGAAATTTCCCTAAACAATATTACATCAAATGATATTGTATCTATGGGTACCGGTAGGGAACGTATATCAACTGATGATATAAAATTTGGATATTGCACTGAATATATCATCATGCTTGAAAACGAATATAATTTAAAAATTGAGCAAGAATTTAAAGCTTATTTAGAGTCTATTGGTGATTCTCTCGTAGTCGTTTCGGATGAAGATGTCGTTAAGGTTCATGTACATACGAACGACCCAGGTTTAGCTATACAAAGGGCGTTAAAGTATGGATCCCTGACACGGATGAAGATTGACAATATGAGGGAAGAGCATAACGAGAGAGTTATTAAAGATGCAGAAAAAGCTGCTGGGGAACAAAAGAAAGAAGAAAAGAAGGCAGAAGCAGTTAATAAACCTAGGAAGAAATCAGGATTTATTGCAGTATCCATGGGCGAAGGACTTGATGAGATATTTACCGGACTTGGAGTTGATTACATTATCAAGGGTGGTCAAACCATGAATCCGAGTACAGAAGATATGTTGAATGCCATTAATGAAGTTAATGCAGATAATATTTTTATATTACCTAATAACGGAAATATTATATTAGCTGCGGAACAAGCAAAGCATTTAACAGAAAACAAAAAAATATATGTAATTCCTTCCAAGACAGTTCCACAAGGTATTACCGCAGTAATTAATTTTGTATATGATAAGTTACCGGAAGAAAACGCTGCTAGAATGAGCGAAGAAATGAATAAGGTTAAATCTGGTCAGGTGACTTATGCGGTAAGAGATACCAGCCTTGACGGCAAAGACATCAAACAGGGTAATATCATGGGCATTGGTGACAAAACTATATTGTCTGTTGGTACTGAAATTAAGGATACAACTCTAGAGCTTATTAAATGTCTGGCTGATGAGGAAGCTGAATTAATCAGTTTATATTATGGTTTAGAAATAAGCGAGGAAGATGCTAATACATTGGCTGAAGAAGTAATGAAACAATATCCGAATTTGGATGTAGAAGTTCATTACGGCGGCCAGCCGATTTATTATTATGTCTTGTCAGTAGAATAATTGAATAAATGTACAACATACAAAAGATTTGTACTTAATTGTAGTGGTTCGAAAGAGAAAACGAACCACTATTTTAATAATAAAAAATGGCATTTTATAATCCGAATGTGGGAAAGGATGATAAGGTATGGATCAAAAAAGAATTCCAAAACCGGGGGAAATATATAATCATTTTAAAGACAAGCCATATCAAATCTTAACAGTTGCAATAAATACCGAGACACATGAGCTAATGGTGGTTTATCAGGCGCTATATGGAGATTTTAAAACTTATGTAAGGCCACTTGAAATGTTTATCAGTGAAGTTGATAGGCAAAAGTATCCTGAAGCTAATCAAAAATATCGCTTTGAATTAAGAACTTCACAGAACGAACTTGTGAATGTTACAGAGCGTAGACAAAATTCCGAAGTGAAAGTTGTTAATAAGGATGCGAGAGTAAGTGAAGATTTAGAAACTTCAGTTAATGGAGATAAGAAAGAATTAAAATATCAGAAGACAGAACAAACTGGTAGAGAAGACGATAAAATTTATAAAGACTCTGTGAACGCTACAACCGAAATTCTAGAATTAAATCAGGTAATGAATGAAAGTGTTCCAGAAGAAGCTGTTAACGAAATACTATTAAAATTTTTGGATGCAGATTCTTATAGTAAGAAATTAGAGGTTTTTACTTCAAATATTAAACATCTTAACGATAGACTGATTAATGATATGGCTGTAGCTCTTGATTGTGCTGTTGATGAGGGCCCTTTGGACAAAAGAATACAGGAGCTGATTTTCTGCCTTCAGGCTATGCGCAGGTTTGAAGACAGGAGATTACGCTGATTTTAATAGCATATACAAAACTATAATATAAAGGCTATTCATGGATAATACATAGTAAAATAAATAATAGAAACTCAAAAAGTGTAGGTGTTATTATCTCTATTGCACCTATATTTACTGCAATTTTGGCTTATCGCTTTCTGGATGGTGAAGGGATGAAACTCAATTTCTTTATCGGCTTAATGGAAGTACCTCATTGGGCTTATTTATATCAAAGGGTAAAATAATATTAAAAAAAATAGAGGCCTGCAAGTGAAATAATCACCTGCCGACCTACTATTTTCTTTTCATGACGATATAAATTTCTCAAAACGTACTTGCAATATATTTTACAATGATGATAACCAATGGAATTACCAGCTAAAAGAATAACTTCCCTTATGTTTGTCAGCTTTTACTCTAATTGTATAATCACCAGGTTCTGTAAGCGTTACAGTAAAGGAAGAGGTAGGAATATCATGCCCCTCATAATCATAATTGTCTTCATCTTTATAGATGTAAGCGTCAAGTGCGCCTTTCTTTGTAACAATATCTACTGACACATCAATGGTTTCCCCTTCGGCTACGGTAAGTTGTTTCGTTTCTTTTGTTCCGCTTAATCTATAATAGGATGCTGACATTTTATGTGATGCATTCGATTCAATTGCACCTATTTCAAAACTAGAGCATCCACTTAAACCAAGTAAAATTATTAGTAGAAGAGGGATTACAAGTAACTTTTTCATATACTATTCCTTTCTTTAATAGATATTAATTAAAATAAGTAATAATTATTTTACTGTATCAATTACTCCAGGTTAAGCTTCTTTTGAAAAATATAATTTGTTAAAAAATAAAAAGCTGCGTTGAAAACAATGGTTAAAATGAGAGTAACCGGGAAAATCATTTGTGGTAGTATCGCTATATCCTCAATGGATTTATTGGAAATTGATCCGCCAATGAATAAGACTATTATTAATAATATCTGTGTAAAAGTATATAAACCGATATAAGCTGCAAAGGAACCGATTATCTTATGACCGCCCAATAGCTGACCTAATGCAATGGAAGCATATATTTGAATAATCCCGCGTATGAGACTGAGTATGATAAGTAAAATAATTTCGATCAGGAATAGAATACTTTCATCTCCAATTTCTGCATTGAATTCTGTGACAAACGTTTTCAACCCATTCATAAAGACATGAAATCGATCCGGAGTATAAAATACAGCAACTAATGATGCAAAAATAGCAATGATGCAAATGAAGGTCCATAATAAAGAAACGATTAGCTTAGAGTTAATCAATTGATGTGATTTTGCAGGTAAAGTAAACATTAGATATCCTTCATCTGTGATAAGATTCTTGTAAAATCGAAAGATAATAATAACAAAAGATAAAACAACAATTGCAAGTATCGATATTATGTAAGCGAAGGTTAAAAATCCGGGGATAATTTGCAGGACACCATTGAAAACATCCAGACTCAAAACAATCCGTTCCATCACAGTTAATACAATTAGAACTAAATAGATAGGAAACAATAATCTTGCACAAGCTTTCATTTCATGCTTTAATAATTTACCTAACATTTGAATACCTCCCTGAACAATGTATCTATGGATTTTCCTTCTTTGGAACGAATATCATCCACCGAAGAATGCAGCATTACATTGCCCTCTTTAATGAAAACAACCTCATCTAAAACCTTTTCAATGTCTGCAATTAAATGGGTAGATATAATAACAGTAGCATTCTCATTATAATTTGAAATGATGGTATTAAGAATGTAATCCCTGGCAGCAGGATCAACGCCTCCAATTGGCTCATCAAGGCAATATAAATCGGCTTTTCGACTCATTACTAAGATAAGCTGTACTTTCTCTTTGGTTCCCTTTGAAAGTGTCTTCATACGTTTGCTAGGGTCTAATTTAAGCCGCTCCAACATATCATATGCATGTTTGGGGTTGAAGTCAGAATAAAAATCCTGAAAGAATTCAATTGTTTCAGAAATACGCATCCAATCCGGTAAATAAGTTCTTTCCGGTAAGTAAGATACAATTTTTTTGGTTTCAGCACCGGGTTTGTTGCCATCAATTTGTAGTTCTCCTGAACTGGGAACCAATAATCCATTGATTAATTTGATTAATGTAGTTTTTCCACTTCCGTTTGGGCCCAAAAGTCCGATGATACGGCCTCGCTCCAAGGTTAAATCTACATTGTTAAGAGCAGTAAGACCTGAAAATTTCTTTGTTAATGACTTGCATTCTAATATAGCATTCATTTAACTTGACTCCCATCTGCGTTAAACGCTTATATTTCTTTTTGTATTACTTCAGTTACTAAGGATAAGGTTTCTTGCGGCTCAAAACCGAGCTGCTTCATTCGCTCTAAAAAATCCAGAACCAATTCTTTTGCAGACAAACCTTTTAGTTTTTTAATCATGGTTTCATCAGAGGTGATAAATCTTCCGCTGGTTCTATTGGTAAAGATTAAGCCGGTACGTTCTAATTCAACTAAGGCTTTTTGCATCGTATTCGGGTTAACCGTAGCATCTGCGGCTAAATCTCTTACTGAGGGCAGTTTATCTCCGGGCTTATAATATCCGGAAATGATTCCTGCTTGTATTTGCTCGATCAGTTGGATGTAAACAGGTCTTTCAGAATCAAGTTCCCATTTCATTATTTCAACTCCTTTCCGATGTACTACTGTATTAAGTGGTTAATACAATAATACAATAACACAATTGGAAAGTCAATACCAATTTTATATATTTTTCTTTTTATATTAAATTATTTCGTTTATAATAAAATAAGTTACTGAAACTTCGAAGTACAAAGACTAGAACATTGCTTATAAAATCAGCATGTAATACCTATAGGAAACCATTAGTTATGATATTTTTAGGATGGCGCCTTATTTTCAGTTGGTACATTCACTTATGGATTTTGAATATGGTATAGAGATGAAAAAAAGCATGTTTGACGAGCAGAGCGAGGAGTTTGCGTTTTTCAGCTCTATTTTACCATATGAAAAATCCATTAGTGAATTCCAACTTAAAATTGAAGCCAGAATGAAAATATCATAAATGATGGGTTCTTCCATAACTTAAATGCTGATTTTATAAAGCAATTCAATAATAATTAACTACGAAGTTTCAGTTATGTTGTATATATAGAGGTGAAGCATGGAAGCAAACGATAAAATTAAAGTGATTAAGGGAATAGGGGAGAAGACAGAGAAACTATTTCAAAAACTTGGAATTGAAACTGTGCAAGATTTACTGGAGCATTATCCAAGAGGATATGAGGAATTTGATCGGCCTGAAACAATTGCATCAATGAAAGAAGGAATAACCATTGCAATTGAAGCATCGCTTGTATCGATTCCAAAAATAAAAAAAGTAAGAAATCTACAGATCACAAGTGCTCAAGTTAAGGATGTCACGGGGATAATGACTCTCAACTGGTTTAATATGCCCTTTCTACAAAAAACCTTACATTCCGGATATCATTATATTTTTCGCGGTAAGGTAATAAGAAAGAATGGTATACTTGTAATGGAACAGCCTGGGATTTATCAAAGAGAAAATTATTATAAACTACTTCTGATTCTTCAGCCCATTTATCCATTAACGGAAGGTATAACAAATACACTAATATCAAAATCAATTAAGCAAGTGCTTTCGGAACTTACTTTCGCAAAAGATTATATTCCAAAACATATAGCAAAAGAATATGGATTGTTGGACAGAACAAAAGCTATATCTGCGGTACATTTTCCAAAAGATAGGGAAAGTATGATGAAAGCAAGACAGCGGCTGGTATTTGATGAGTTTTTCTTATATGCACTTGCACTTCGAAAGCTGAAAGAGAAGAAGGTTGTCCTTGCTTCAGAATATATAATGAAGGATAGCCCGGAATGTGAGGGACTTATAAGAACATTCCCCTATCCCTTGACGAAAGCTCAGTTAAGGGTGTGGGAAGAAATAAAGAAGGATTTACACAGTGATTATGTAATGAATCGTTTAATTCAGGGTGATGTCGGTTGCGGTAAAACAATTCTCGCAATTCTGGCATTATTAATGGCGGTAAAGAATGGATACCAAGCAAGCTTCATGGTACCTACTGAGGTACTTGCTAAGCAGCATTACAAATCTTTGACAGAACTACTTAAGGAATATGGAGTATCCATCTGCTTCCTGGTAGGTTCCATGACCGCGAAGGAAAAGAGAGAAGCATATGAAAAGATAAAAACACATGAAGCTGATATTATTGTAGGTACGCATGCATTAATTCAAGAGAAAGTAGAGTATGACAGGTTGGGATTAGTCATTACGGATGAGCAGCATCGGTTTGGTGTAAAACAAAGAGAAACTTTAATGAATAAGGGTGGTAATCCCCACGTTCTAGTTATGAGTGCAACTCCAATTCCAAGAACACTTGCTATCATTTTATATGGAGATCTCGATATATCCATTGTAGATGAGCTTCCGGCCAGGCGTTTACCGATAAAGAATTGTGTCGTTGATACCAATTACCGTCCAAGTGCTTACCGATTCATTGATAAGCAGGCAGCAGAAGGCAGACAAACCTATGTAATTTGTCCGATGGTAGAAGAAAGTGAGGAAGTAGAAGCAGAGAATGTGATGGAATATACCGAACGATTGAAGGAAGAATTAGATTCTAAGGTTACAATAGAATTTCTTCATGGTAAAATGAAACCAAAGGATAAGAATGATGTGATGGAACGCTTTGCAAATGGAGAAATTAAAGTATTGGTATCTACGACAGTGGTTGAGGTAGGTGTTAATGTTCCAAATGCAACGGTAATGATGGTAGAGAATGCCGAGCGGTTTGGACTGGCACAGCTCCATCAGCTGAGAGGCAGGGTGGGCCGCGGAGAACACCAATCCTATTGTATCTTTGTTTGCGGAAGCAGCAGCCGGGACGCATGGGACCGTTTGAATATACTGAATAAATCAAACGACGGCTTTTATATCGCCAGCGAGGATTTAAAGCTGCGTGGCCAGGGAGATATCTTTGGAATACGTCAGAGTGGAGATATGGATTTCAAGCTGGGAGATATATTTACCGATGCAAGTTTACTTAAGGCAGCAGCAGAAGCAGTAAGGAGCTTAAAAGACAATGAAATCGACAAAATGTTCGCGACGTATCCTTATTTGGAAGAAAAAATATTATATAAAAATACTGGTACATTATAAAAAACATGGTAATATGTGACTGCATCATGTATAATAATAGGAGCAGTTTTGCATAAACAAACAAAAAGAAGGTATCAAATGGTAGCCAACGTATATAGTTCAAATCAAAATAGATCAGCAGCTTCAAAATTGTCCTTGGTTATTCCGGTATATCAAGAGGGAAGCCATATCAGAAGTTCAATAGGTGTTATTGAGAAAGTTCTTATCGATAATAATATTACGCATGAATTTATATTGATTGATGATGGTTCTAAGGATAATACCTGGGATGAGATTAAGAAGCTTGCTGAGAATAATCAATATGTAACATCATTACGACTAAGTAGAAATTTTGGTAAAGAATCGGCATTATGTGCAGGACTTGAATATGCAGATGGCGATATAGTATTAGTGATGGACGCAGATTTGCAGCATCCCCCCCAGGTCATTCCCGAGATGGTAAAGGCATGGCTCGAGGAGGGTTATGATGTAGTGGAAGGCATTAAGAGCTCAAGGGGAAAAGAAAAATCTCTTTATAAATTATGTGCAAAATTTTTCTATTACATTATTTATAAAACCTCTGATATAAATCTGGGAAAGGCATCGGATTTTAAATTGATGGACCGTAAGGTGATTGAAGCTTGGAAGGAGATGCCGGAACGTGCAATTTTCTTTCGTGGAATGACGGCATGGCTTGGTTTTGACCGTAAGCAAATCAGTTTTGATGTTGCAGAACGTGTTAATGGTAAGACAAAGTGGTCTTTTTTTCATTTGGTTCGTTTGGCAATGAATGCGATTACCTCATACACCTCGGTTCCGCTCCATTGTATAACGGTACTCGGTATCATAATGTTTTTCGGTGCAATTTTACTAAGTATTCAGACGCTTTATATGAAACTGGCAGGTAAGGCAACCAGTGGCTTTACAACCGTTATCCTTTTGCAGCTTATTATTGGAAGTTCTATCATGATTAGTCTGGGCATGATAGGAATTTATTTAACAAAAATATATAAAGAAGTAAAATCAAGACCAAGATATCTTATTTCAAAATGTATCAAAGGAAGAGGAAACCTTTCACCTAACAGGGACAGTATCTTCGAAGGAAATAAAAACCTACCACAAAATAGGACAACCTTCTGATAAATTAAAACTCTTCAATCTTTCACTTTAAAAGTTTGTGCCTACGTGATCCTCGGCGCAAACTAAATAAAACGTGCGCAGGAATGGGGTAAAAATATGATCGGTCTTATATACATCTTACTCTGTTTTACAGTCGGATGGGCAATATGCACCTATGCATTTCCAGGATTAAAAAGCATAACACAATATGATTACTATAAAAGGAAAATATACGTTAGCCCTTATCTTTTGATGCTTCCGGCGTGGTATATTACAGGAACTTTGGCAGTTACCTGGTCAACCTATCTGGTTGCTTATCAATTTGGTAATGCATCGAAACCTTTATTTTATGCTAATATAATTGTAATGCCGATTGCATTCTTTCTGTCGTTATTCGCCTTTTTTATCAAATATCATAATAATAAGATTAGTAGACCGGTTATCTTTTGTAATAATAAGAATACGGTTCGTAATGAGTTGATCTTATTGGCTGCTATAGCATTACTGGCGTGTGTATTAATGTTAACCACGTTTTTTGTATACAATAATAAGTTATACGTCGGTGTTTCAGTATTTAGTGATTTTTCCTTACATGTTGGTATGATCCGGTCTTTTTCTTTTGGAAACAATTTTCCTACGGCTTTTTCCCACTATGCTGGAGAAGATATTAAATATCATTTTATGTTTGAATTTCTGACCGGAAATCTGGAATATTTGGGCCTTAGAATTGATTATGCTTTTAATATATCAAGTATTATCAGTTTTATCAGTGCATTCCTGTTATTATATCTTATGGCAGTTAAGATTACCGGTAAGATAGGTGCTGGGACCTTGGCATGCCTGTTTTTTGCTTTTCGAAGTTCCAAGACTCTATTTACGTATATTGCGAATCTACCGGTGGATACTAATATATGGAAGGCCTTAGCAGAGAATACGGACTTTATTTCAGATACTCCTAACGAAAATTGGGGTTTATGGAATTTAAATGTTTATTGCAACCAAAGACATCTGGCCTTTGGTTTGGCAACAATTTTCTTTGTACTAATTATGTTTTTACCTCACCTTTTTGAAATGTTTGAGGTGTTAAATAAGCAAATTAAAAACCCAAAAGATAAGTGGATTAACAGGCTGTCGGATAAATTAAGAATTATTTTTTTTACTAGAGATGGTTGGGAGGTTCTTGATTATAGAAGAGCTATCGCAACCGGAATAATACTAGGAAGTCTTGCTTTCTTTCATGGTGCGGCTGAAATATGCTGCTTGACGATATTATTTCTTATGGCAATTGTATCAAAAAGGCGATTGGAACACTTAATAACAGCGTTGATTACGCTTGTGTTATCAACGCTTCAAACGCATTTATTTATTCAGGGTTCCGTAGTTTCTACGAAGTTTTTGTTTGGATTTATTGCAGAAAATAAGACACTGTTTGGCGTTGCATCTTATCTTGACCGATTGCTTGGAATACTTCCATTTGTTATACTTGCAGCTTTTTGTCTGGAAAAAGGGGTTGGAAGATATCTGATATTGGCCTTTAGTGCACCGCTTGTATTTGCGTTTACAATTTCTCTGACTGCTGATGTTACGGTAAATCATAAATACATTATGATGAGTTGTATTTTGATTGGTATTTTTGCAGCCTCTATACTTGTTAAATTATTTGAACGAAAGGATTTCTTCTTAAAATTAATTGGTGTGTTTTTAATAATTGCATTAACCTCTACCGGGATTTATGATTTTATTACAGTATTGAATAAAAATACTCCGAATACAGCCATGGTATTAAATTTAGAGGATCCTCTCACAAAATGGATTAATGATAACAGCGATTCCAAGGATATATTCCTGACTTCTAATTATGCACTGAATCAGGTGGTACTCGGTGGTGCTATGCTATATGAGGGATGGCCGTATTTCCCGTGGTCCGCAGGATATGACACCGATTACCGCACAGAACAGGTAAAGTTAATGTATGAGGCTCAGACACCTACACAATTGGATGCATTAGTAAAGAAGAATAATATTCGATTTATTATTGTTGATCATGATAACCGAACAAGTGATTCTTATATAGTTAACGAAGATAATATAAAGACAACCTATCAATGTAAGTATAGCGTGGGTGACGGGGAGTGGATGACTTCCATCTATGATACCCAAAAACCTTTGAATTAGTGCCGCGAAAGGCAGCAGAATGGAGGAAAATATGGACTTTAAATATATAATTGTAGGTGCGGGACTAGCCGGATTGACTATGGCAGAACGAATTGCGAATGAACTTAATGAGAAGGTACTGGTGATTGAAAAAAGAGGACACATTGGAGGTAATATTTATGATTCTTACAATGAGGATGGTATACTAATCCATAATTACGGCCCACACATTTTCCATACAAACGACCGTGGAGTTTACGAATACCTATCTAATTTTACAAAGTGGAATGACTTCTGGCACCGTGTGTTAACCTATGTTGACGGTAATCTGATACCGATGCCAATTACGGTTGAGACAATTAATAAACTGTACAACTTAAATCTTAATTGTTCCCAAGTAGAAGAATTTTTGAATAATCAGGCGGTCGCTATAGAGGAAATTAAAACCAGCAAGGACGTGGCACTTAGTAAAGTAGGCAAAGACATATACGAGAAAATATTTGAAACTTATACAAAGAAGCAGTGGGGTATTGATCCGAGTGAACTGGATACCTCAGTTATTTCTAGAATTCCAATCAGATTAAATCGGGATACCAGATATTTTAATGATAAATATCAGGGAATGCCAACGCATGGATATACCAAGATGTGTGAGAAAATGGCTGCGAATAAGAATATTAAAATTCTACTAAATACGGATTATAAAGAAGTAATCGGGCAAATTAATTACGATGTTCTAATTTATACCGGAGCAACCGATGAATTCTATGATTACAAACATGGAAAGCTATCCTATCGTAGTATCAATTTTGTATTTGAGACGAAAGATGTGGAAGAGTATCAACAAGCACCGGTTGTTAATTACCCGAATGATTATGATTATACCAGAATCACGGAATATAAGAAATTGACAGAGCAAAAGCATAATAAAACTACGATTGGTAAAGAATTTCCCTGTGCAGAGGGTGAACCCTATTACCCATTCCCTACCAAGGAATGTAAGGCACAATTTGCTTTATACGAAGAAGAAATGAAGCGAGAAAGCAAGGTTATATTTATCGGACGTCTAGCGGAATACCGTTATTATAATATGGACGCTGTAGTACGCAGAGCCTTGGATGCCTTTGAAAACTTAAAAAGTATATAAATGGAGGGAAAGTATTTGGATAAATTATATATAGTTATCCCTGCTTATAATGAAGAAGCGAACATCGGTGCAGTAATAAAAGACTGGTATCCAATTGTAGAGAAGATCGGTAATGGCAGCAGGCTGGTAATCATTGATGATGGAAGTAAGGATGGTACCTTCCGGATCATGCAGCAATATACGAAGGATTTATTGTCGTTTGAGCCAATTACGAAACCAAACGGAGGGCATGGCGCTACGGTACTATATGGTTATCATTATGCAATAGATGCAGGTGCAGATTATATTTTTCAAACGG
>JAQUYQ010000250.1 GCA_028691795.1 Herbinix sp. | reverse complement strand
GCAGAAGTTGAACAGAATACAATTGTTTCTGCTGAATCACGAGGACTTTTATTTCGCGGATTTGAGAAGATGCTGAGGGGAAGATCACCTTTAGATGCAATATTTTTTACGGAAAGAATTTGTGGGATTTGCTCTGCTGCACATGCGTATGCTTCTACTTTAGCACTCGAAGATGCATTACATATCAGCCCTACAAAGAATGATAAATACCTTAGGGAAATTATTCATGGATTTGAATACATACAAAATCATTTAAGACATTTTTATATTATGGTTATGCCTGGTTTTGTTAAGATTACTGCCCTTCCGATAGCAAATGTAGAACAATATTCAGATTTCAGATTACCGGATGAGATTAATAGGGAACTGGAAGAACATTATGCAATGAGTTTTGAATTTGCTAGAATGGCGCATGAGGGGCAGGCAGTTTTAGCCGGAAAGGCACCACATAATCATGGAATATTTGTGGGTGGAGTAACGACGGATATTACTGCTTATAAGCTTGAAAAAGTTAAATCTATAATTAACAGACTCCGCGATTTTGTAACAACAGCCATGAGGGAGGATGCAGAGACTTTAGCAAATTATTATTCTGATTATTATAAAATGGGAATATCCTATCCGTATTTTATGAGCTATGGGGCTTTCAACAACGAAGATGAGGAAATATCCTATGTGAAACCGGGGGTATTGGCAGATGGAATATTATATGCTTTACAACCGGATATAATTAATGAACAAGTTCAATATTCGTGGTATCAAAACGATATGACGCAAGATATAAATCTTACAAAATCAGATGCCTACACCTTTATCAAGGCACCCAGATATAACAATATGCCTATGGAGGTAGGGCCTTTGGCCAGAATGCTTGTCTCGGGTAATTATTTTGGAGGGCATTCCTGTATGGATAGAATTATGGCACGGATGCTGGAAACAGAAAAAATTTTATCAATTATGGAGAAGCTTTCTGACAGGATAGAGATTATTCCGAATGGACAGCAGGCCTATGAGATGCCGAATTTATCTCAGGGAGTAGGATTAATCGATACAACAAGAGGCGCGCTCGGACATTGGGTTAGTATCAAGAATAACGTAATTGAACATTATAATATTATTACACCATCGAATTGGAACCTTTCACCAAAGGATTCGAATGGAGTTGTCGGAGTCATTGAGAAGGCACTACTAGGTACGGTTTTAAATGATGTACAAAGTCCGGTAGAAATAGGTAGAATTGTCCGTTCCTTTGATCCTTGCGTATCTTGCGCAACACATTTGATTACCAGAAATGGGGAATTAAAAACTGTAGAGGTATTAGTGTGAATAGTCTCGCAAAATACATGCGAGCCATTAGAAGAACCTCGAAATGAGCACAGAGGGTGCTCATTCCAAGCTTCTTCCGGGTCTTTGATATGCTGCTTTGCAGCATCATATAGGCTAGTGTGAATTATGAAAAGCATAATTCACACGGCAGAAACACGATAGCATGCTTTTCGCTTACACTTTGAGCTGCCTGGCGGCAGAATGGAGATTAATATGATTATAAAGCTTCTTGCCATGGGGAATGTATTAATGAGTGATGATGGTATTGCTATCTATCTTGCTGGTATTCTGGAAGAAAAGCTGTGCAAAATTGGTATAGAAGTAATCTATGGAGAAACAGATATAGGTTATTGCATTTCGCAGATCCAAGAGGGGGATTATATTATATTGATGGATGCATCCGATCTTGGAAAAACTCCAGGTGAAATTACATTACTGTCATTTGATGAGATCACTGCGAAGGATAAAGATATTACTCAGCACTGTGTTAGTTTTCTGGATTTATTAAAATTGTATTTTCCAATGAACGATGGCATAGTTATTACAGTGCAAATAGCATATATCGGTTTACAATATGGACTCAGTAAGCAGTTAAAAGGTAATATATCAGAAATCGCACAGGAGCTTTTCAAGCAGGTAAGTAATGTAAAATATAGTATTGAAATATCATAATGGTGGGGTAGGTGCTGATCATTGGATGAATATGAATTAAAAAAGATGGTATATGAGACAATAAAGGAAATATGTCATTTTAGTCAAATGCAGGTTTTTGCGACATCTTCTTATCAAAAAAAATATTTCCAGTTTCAGATAGATGAGGCAGCTGATAGTTTGATTAATCTATTTATGATAAACAAAGTTGACCTTGGTCAGATGGATCAACTGATCGAACAACAGCAAATACTAGGGCAGCAATTCACAGAACCACAGCCAGAGCAACCACAGCCAGAGCAGCAACAGCCAATGCAACAACAGCCAAAACAGTCGCAGGCAGAGCAGTCACCTAAAGAACAGGTATTTACTTTGGAAGAATTATCTCAAAATGACGGTGGTAATGGGAGGCCAGCATATGTGGCGGTTAATGGCATTGTTTATGATGTGTCGAATGAGATAAGATGGGGCGGCGGTACTCATTTTGGACTTTATGCGGGCCATAATTTAACCACTGAGTTTATTGGGTGTCATAATGGAATGTTTGATATATTAGATAATCTTATTAAAATAGGAATACTAAAGTAATGGATAAAGTAGGGCTGATACAGGCCCTTTTGTTTTATATCCGGCTATCTTTCCGATTTGTGAAATATAGTTGCAAACACAAATCTAATACGTATTGAAATAGTACTAAAGCAATAGTTAAAAATAAGACAATGGATTCAACTTGTAATTCATTTAAAATAAGAATATATACACATAATAGAATGTTCATGATTTTACATACCAGATAACCGGCTTTTTCTTTTAATTCAATTGAATTGTTTTGGTTTGATTTGTTATTGTAGTTTTTATTATGATCAGATAATAAAAGTAAAGTATTGATTAGATACCCTAATCCTAAGATAATTAAAGCAGAAGCAAGACCAGTGCAC
>JAQUYQ010000060.1 GCA_028691795.1 Herbinix sp. | reverse complement strand
AGTAGAGCTTTACGATTATATCAGACCGGAAATGAAATTTGGGTCACTGGAAGAATTAACACAAAGAATGAGTGAAGATATTAGATTAACGAAGGCTTATTTTAAGCTAAAATAGCATGTTTATTATACTAGTCATCAATAATTTAAGATCCATCCTAAGTCCAAGTATTCGAATGGGCAAAGGGATGGATTTTTTAGGTTCTGTGTCAAAATCGATGGAGTGAGATTCTATGCGTCCCACTCCATCGATTTGTTTTGAGCTGTTTTTTTATGTTTTTTGTACTTAACTTTTTAGAACTGCTGTGACTGAATAGTTAAGAAATTTATTTGAGATATCTAATTACATTGTTTATAATTTGATTAAAAATTATAATGGGGTATTTTAAGAATTGGCAAATTATAGTATACTACTTAATGTTAACTAAATATTACATGAACTATATAAAATAGGTTCAGACGAGTAAATATTATCACATTTAATTAAGAATGCGTCATTTGTGAAATATTTACTATACTGCTATAATATGATGAGAACGTAGTGAGCATACGCAAGCTTGCTTGCAGTATGCGATCGGAGTGAAGAGATTATGGACGTAGTCCATAATATGATGAGAACGTAGTGAGCATACGCAAGCTTGCTTGCAGTATGCGATCGGAGTGAAGAGATTATGGACGTAGTCCATAATATGATGAGAACGTAGTGAGCATATGCAAGCTTGCTTGCAGTATGCGATCGGAGTGAAGAGATTATGGACGCAGTCCATAATATGAATGGAGGATATTATGCTTTCAGTAAGAGGTGTTACGAAAAAATACGGTAAATTAATTGCAAATGATAATGTAAGTTTTGAGATTAATCAAGGTGAAATTTCTATTTTATTAGGTCCGAATGGAGCCGGTAAATCAACGATCATAAAAAGTATTGCAGGATTATTAAAATTTAATGGTAATATTTATATCAATGGAAATGAGAACAAATCAATCTCAGCAAAAAGAGATCTGGGATATATTCCGGAGCTGCCTGCTCTTTATGATATGCTTACCGTCGGGGAACATATGGAGTTTATAGCGAGAGCCTATTCGCTTGAGAACTGGAAAGAAAGGTCCGAACAATTACTGGAGCGGTTTGAACTGGGGGATAAGAAGAATAAACTGGGAAGTGGACTTTCCAAGGGAATGCAGCAAAAGATAAGTATCTGCTGCGGGCTATTACCGAACCCGAAGGTTATCTTATTTGATGAACCGATGGTAGGTTTAGATCCACATGCGATAAAAGAATTAAAAAGCTTGATTGTAGAAAAAAAATCTGAAGGAGCAGCCATCCTGATTAGTACACATATGCTTGATAGTGTAGAAGAGTTCTGGAATAGCACCAATATCATGATCGAAGGGAAAATAGCGGCAAGAAGAACGAGAAAAGAAATGGAAGGCTCTGGTGAGGATTTGGAAGCATTATTTTTCAAGATTACGGAAGGGGATAGGATAAATATGGAGGTGGATAAATAATAATGAAGGCATTAGTATATTTATTAATTACCCAACTGAAGAATCGGATACTTTCCTTGAAAAAGAAGCCTGCAATGTTGGTGCTCTACTGTTTTGTCCTTGCCTTAATCATATTTTCAATTGTAATGATATGCATTTCGGATAAAGAAAAATCTACGATGCAATTTGCTGATGAACGAATCTTGTTTCTTATTATTGCAGGGTTGGGTTTGTTTTTTCTTTATGCCTTTACGACAAGTGGATTATCTACCGGTGCCAGTCTATTTACTATGCCAGACATCGGATTACTTTTTGTGTCGCCTATATCTTCAAAGATAATATTGATGTATGGCTTGATTACTACTTTAGGTAAAGCTTTACTGGGATCTATCTTTATTTTTTATCAGATAGGAACATTAAAAACGAGTTTTGGCTATGGGTTCACTGAGATTTTTGCACTGTTTATCATTTTAGCACTGATGATTTTATTTTGCCAGTTAATGTCAATCGGAATTTATATTTTTTCAAATGGAAATTCTTCAAGAAAAAATCTTGTTAAATCAATCCTCTATGCTGCAATTATTGCAATTCTTCTAATAACCTTACTGGTGCAGAAGCAAAATCAGGTAGGTACCCTGGAGGCAATTTTAAGTGTTGTTAATTCGAAATGGTTTGGCTATATTCCTGTTGCAGGTTGGTCTACGATGTTCTTCATTGGAGTTGTAAATAAATCTGTGATTTCTATACTCATTCCTTGCGCTTTGTATCTTGTGATGGGTATATTAATAGTATCTCTTCTTACAGTAGGAAAGGCGGATTACTATGAAGATGTTCTGGTGTCTACAGAGTTTACTTATCAAAACAGACTTGCAGCAAAAGAGGGACGTAATATATCGCGGAAAATCAATAGAAAGATTAAGGTAAAGAAAGATAATCCGGGAATTGGTAATGGAAAGGGCGCTATGACTTTCTTGTATAAGCACCTACTTGAGATGAGACGAAGAAGCAGATTTATTTTTATCGACAGCTATTCCATGTTTATTATAGTGGGACTTGGAATTGCAGGATATCAACTTCGCATCAAGGATGCTTCTGATAAAGCATATTATATCGCTTTAGCTTTAGTGATATACTTTCAATATTTTGCTACTATGATGGGTAAATTGAAAGATGAATTGATTAAACCATATATTTACTTGATTCCTGAAAATTCAATGAAAAAGGTTTTTGCAGCATCTTTAACCTCATTATTAAAACCTTGTGTTGATGCTGTATGCATGTTTGCTGTTTTTACTGTTCTTAGTGGATTAAATCCGTTATCCGGTGTATTTTTCGCTTTGGCATATGCAGCTTCCGGGGCGGTATTTGTAGGAATGACTGTTTTGTATCAGAGATTGCTGGGAGGGCAGCCCAATATAGTGGTTCAGATATTCATTGGAATAGGAATATTATTTTTGGTAATGGTACCATCCATCGGAGCATCTGTTGCAGCTGCGGTTCTGCTGCCTAAGAAACTTGAATTTTTATGCACGCTTCCTTATTCGTTATTCTGTTTACTTTTTACACTTTTTATTTTTATAGTTTGCAGAAACTTAATTGATAAAACAGAATATACAGGTAAATTTTAGTAATAAAAGTTACTTATAATTGACGTTAATGGTGTGGTATGGTAATATTAGAGAAAAATAGTTAAAGGAAAGGGATTGTAATGGAAAAATTATTTGAAAAGAAAAATCTTGGAATTCCTGTAACATTATTAGTACTTCTAGCGTACTTTATCGGTTATTATATTACAAATAATCTTGGTGGGTTGTTAGCTGCATTTTTCTTTGGCGTTATTGTATTTGCATTTGATTTTGATGATAAGGTTAAAAATGCAGTAAAGCAGTCGTTCATGATTGGTTTGATATTCAGCATAGTTTATTTTGGATTGAATATTCTACGTTATATAACTGGTATCTTTCCTGTTGCAACCTATGAGAACGCATTTTCTTTACCAATGCTTTTATCAAATCTTTATCGTTATGCCTATAATCTATTTAGTATCTTAGTTGTTATTATTTTTGCAATATTTATTATAGCTACACTAGCAAAGAAAGATATAAAACTTAATTTTATTCTTGATTTCTTAGGAGAAGGTGCAGGAAAGCAGCCTAAACCGATGCAACCTATGTATCAACAGACACCTCCGATGCAACAGCAGGCATCTCCAATGCAGCAGGCATCTCCAATGCAGCAGGTACCTCCAATGCAGCAGCAGGTACCTCATATGCAACAGGTACCTTCGCTTCAGCAACCATCATTTCAACAACCGATTCAAAGAACTGGCTGCTCGAAATGTGGAGTGATTAATAAAGAAGGAGCTACATTCTGCGCTTCCTGCGGTGCAAAATTGTAAATAAATGAATTTTACATACAATATTTACAATTAAATCAATAAAAATGTTTACAATATATTAATAATGTGTTACTATACACAGGTAATAAAAATCCAATACTCAGTTTCTGGACACTCCGACCTTTTTCTTAGTATTAGGAGTATATTTGAAAGGAGAAACTACAATGATTAGCAAAGACAAAAAACAAGAAATCATCAAAAATTTCGGAAGAACACCTGAGGATACAGGATCTCCGGAAGTTCAAATTGCACTTTTAACAGAGAGAATTACAGAGTTAACAGAGCATTTGAAAATTAATAAGAAGGATCATCACTCCAGAAGAGGACTTCTTAAGATGGTTGGACAAAGAAGAGGTTTACTAGAATACTTAAAGAAAACAGATATCGAAGGATATCGTGGTCTTATTGAACGTTTAGGCTTAAGAAAATAGTAAAATTCTATATTTAAATTAAAGCTGTCCCATTTTATAGCCGTTGATGCTGATGATGGGGCAACTTTTTTATTCCACTGCAAATAAAATGCAGAAAAGAAAGGCCGATTATGATATAATGGTATGGAGGATCATAAGGGTTTGGTGAAATAATGAACAATATAAAAAATATGTTAAATGATAGAAGTTTTCTTAAGAAAACTTTTGCGCTTACAGTTCCGGTAACACTTCAAAATTTATTGAATAATCTGCTTAACTTGGCAGATACCTTATTAATTGGTCAGTTGGGAGAAACATCAGTTGCTGCGGTAGGGCTAGCAAATAAGGTGTTTTTTGTATTTTCGTTACTTATGTTCGGAATTTGCAGCGGATCAGGAATTTTAGCATCACAATATTATGGAAAAAGAGAATTACTAAATATAAAGCGAGTCTTACGGATGTCTCTGATAATTGGCGTCGCAGGATCTTTCCTTTTTCTTATTCCAGGAATCTTTTTTCCAAAACTGGTTATGAGGATATTTACCCCTGATCAGGAAATGGTTGCAATCGGCGCAACTTACCTTGCCGTGATAGCTATTAGTTATCCGATTACAGCGGTAACAAATTCTTATATTGCAATTTTACGAAGTATGAATTATGTAAAACTTCCGGTTCTTATTACAACAATTGCAATTGTTCTAAATATTATTTTAAATTATGGATTTATCACTGGTAAGATGGGCTTACCTCAGCTCGGTGTCGCAGGTTCCGCTTTGGCAACTGTTATTGCTCGAATTGTGGAATTTAGTCTTCTACAGATTAGCATACGTCTTACTAAGCCGGGTGATGATTCTGTAGGTGATTTTATTCATGCAAAATATGATAAAGAGAAAGAAAACAAAGTTGCTTTCATTAACAGTAATTTTATACATAAATATCTGCATACAGCTTCTCCGGTTATCGTGAATGAATTTATGTGGGGCCTTGGTATAACGATGTATTCCCTAGTCTATGGAAGAATGGGCAATTCAGCCACAGCAGCAATTACAATGACCAGCTCCGTAGATCAAATAGCCATGGTATTTTTCTTTGGAATTAGTAATGCCGCCGCAGTTATCCTTGGAAATGATCTTGGAGCTGATGAATTGAATAAAGCAAAGGAGCATGCAAAGAATTATTTGCTATTGCAATTGATACTTTCGCTGGCGGGAGCTTTATTAACATTTATTTTAAGAGATGCGATTGTATCCATATTTCCTGCATCTAAATTAGTGGAAGATTATATAAGGTTAAATATAACGGTATTAGCCTTATATATACCTGTCAGGGCGATAAATACTTTAATTATTGTAGCAATTTTACGAAGTGGTGGTGATACAATAGCAGCATTATTCTTAGATATAAGTGGAGTATGGTTAATTGGAATTCCTATGGCTGTTATTGGCGGACTGATTTTTCATTTACCGATTTATTATGTTTATGCTATGGTCTTGATTGAGGAAATCTATAAGGCAATCTTCGGATTTATCAGATACCGTCAGAAAAAATGGCTTAAAAATATAGTATCAGAAGGATGATTTTAATTACTCGACTAGAATTCAATTGTAGGTCGATTCATCTTGTTTGATCAGGTTAAAAAATTATTAGTATAGCAAAATAACGCTCTTTTTAATAATTTTGTCAGTATATGATTAAGAAATCAGTTATTTACGGATACTAATTTATGTGAAATAATTTTTGCTTTATTTTAATTTGACTTATTTTATTTGAATTTGCAATTAGAATCACTATATACTGCATTTATTATTATAATTTAATATTCTTATTTCAAGTAAATAAATGTAGCATAATGGTAACAATAATGGTATAATATTGTAGTTAGAGTAACGGGAGGACATCCCGAGACTTCTGAAAAGGTTATCGGATCATAGATAATTCGGTAGATTTTTCAGTTGTTTCGGTGCCTCCGGCTCTGGAAATCTACAAGATGATTCATAACAAGTGAATTCATGACAATTGAATTCATGACAATTGAATTAGATTTTCAATTCAATTGTAGGTCAATTCATTTAAGAGTCAATTCATTTTTTATGGAAAACCATCACTTGTAATAACGAAAAGGAGACAATTATGTACAAAAGTTTTTCTATGGAATTGGCAGGCAGAACTCTGACCGTTGAGGTCGGAAGAGTAGCTGCACAGGCAAACGGAGCTGCATTAATGCATTATGGTGATACGGTTGTATTATCAACAGCGACAGCATCGAATAAACCAAGGGAAGGAATCGATTTTTTCCCATTAAGTGTGGAGTATGAAGAAAAATTATATGCGGTAGGTAAAATCCCAGGAGGTTTCATTAAAAGAGAAAGCAAACCTTCTGAAAATGCAATTCTTACCTCTCGTGTTATTGACCGTCCGATGAGACCTTTATTTCCTAAAGATTATAGAAATGATGTGACCCTGAATAATTTAGTTTTATGTGTAGACCAGGATTGTTCCCCTGAGGTAACTGCAATGCTTGGTTCCGCAATTGCTACCTGTGTTTCAGATATTCCGTTTGACGGACCAACTGCATCTACGATGGTAGGTATGGTTGATGGAGAGTTGGTATTTAACCCTACCTCAGCTCAGAGAGAAAAGTCTACTCTGGTACTTACCGTGGCTTCTACAAAAGATAAGGTTATCATGATTGAAGCAGGTGCGAATGAACTTGCGGAAGATAAGATGATCGAAGCTATCTTTGCAGCTCATGAATTAAATCAGAAGGTTATTGTATTCATTGATAGTATCGTTGCTGAAGTTGGTAAACCCAAGCATGATTATATCAAATGTGATACTCCTACTGACTTATATGAAGATATGGTTAACTTCATTACACCTGAGGCAATGGAAGTTGCAGTATTTACCGATGAGAAGCAGGTAAGAGAAGCAAACATTAGAGAAATCACTGAAAAATTAGTTGCTCGTTATGAGGAAGCTCATCCGGAATGGTTACCGTTACTTGGCGAAGCGATTTATAAATTTGAGAAGAAAACGGTTCGTAAGATGATCTTAAAAGATAAGAAACGTCCTGACGGAAGAGAGATTACTCAGATTAGAAAGCTTGCAGCTGAAGTAGATATATTACCTAGAACTCATGGTTCCGGTATGTTCACTCGTGGACAGACACAGGTTCTTACAATTACTACCTTAGGCGCTTTGGCTGAAACCCAGAGACTAGACGGTATCGATGAGAATGAGACAGGCAAGAGATATATGCACCATTATAATTTCCCGTCTTATTCTGTAGGTGAGACAAAGCCTTCAAGAGGTCCCGGAAGACGTGAAATTGGTCATGGAGCGCTTGCTGAAAGAGCACTTGTTCCGGTACTTCCTACGGAAGAAGAGTTCCCTTATGCAATTCGTACTGTATCTGAAGTAGTTGAATCAAACGGTTCAACCTCACAGGGAAGTATTTGTGCTTCCACTTTATCCTTAATGGCTGCAGGTGTTCCGATTAAGGCGATGGTTGCAGGTATTTCTGTAGGATTAGTAACAGGTGAAAGTGATGATGATTATATCATCTTAACTGATATTCAGGGTCTTGAAGATTTCTTCGGAGATATGGACTTTAAAGTTGCAGGTACACATAAGGGTATTACTGCAATTCAGATGGATATCAAAATTCATGGTCTTACAAGAGAAATCATTGAGAAAGCAATCTACAGAACGAAAGAAGCTAGAACTTATATCTTAGATGAGGTTATGGCACCGGTTATAGCTGAACCTAGAGCTGAGGTTGGTCCTTATTCACCGAAGATTGTTCAGATTAAGATTGATCCTTCCAAGATTGGTGAGGTTGTTGGCCAGAGAGGTAAAACCATCAACGCAATTATTGATCAGACTGGCGTTAAGATTGATATTACTGATGAAGGTGCTGTTTCCGTATGCGGCGTAGATAAAGAAAGCATTCAGAAAGCCTTAGAGATGGTTAAGATGATTGTTACCGATTTTGAAGAAGGTAAGAAATATACCGGTAAGGTAGTAAGCATCAAGGATTTCGGAGCATTTATAGAGTTTGCACCGGGTAAAGAAGGTATGGTTCATATTTCTAAGATATCTAAGCAAAGAATTGAACATGTAGAAGATGTGTTAACCTTAGGTGAAGTTGTAACAGTTGTATGCCTTGGCCAAGATAAAATGGGCAGAATCAGCTTCAGTATTAAGGATGCACAGTAAGGTATATATTAACTAAGATGTAGACTGTGAGGGCTGTACGGCCTGTGCACACGGCACCGGAATGTGATTTCGGTGCGAACAGAATGTTCGCATAGTCTCATACATCCGTAGAAAAAGTCCGGTTCAGGTTTGACAACGAATGCATTTGTCAACCTGTTCCGGATTTTTTTTCCGGATGTAACGGCAAACGAAATACATTTTCGGGACGTATGCACAGGGATGAAATCAACAATTAAGGATATAGTTAGAAAGAATGAACAGAGGTGAATATTCAAATATATGGAACTACCAAGTGCTTTGATACTAAGAAGGCACAGAGATATTTTAAAGAACGGGGAGTCAAATTTCAATTTATTGATTTAAAGGAAAAGGGATTAAGTAAAGGGGAGTACATCAGTGTAAAACAATCCGTGGGTGGAATTATACATATATTAAATCCCGATTGCAAGGATAAGGATATACTGGCGCTGATTCAGTATATGGCAGACGAGGATAAGGATGAAAAAATTCTTGAGAATCAGCAGGTGTTAAAAACTCCTATCGTAAGGAATGGAAAAAAAGCCACAGTTGGATATCAACCTGAAGTATGGCAAAAATGGGATTGATTTGAGAAATCATTTGAAAATAATTTTAAATTCGAATAATCTGATTTTGAGCATAAATAAAATTGGTTAGAGCAAAGTAAATAATTATATTACTTAAAACTCGAAAGAAAATATTGACAATTATGTTAGCTGCAAATATACTTAACCATGTTGTGGTAATTAATTGGAAATAGGGTATTAAATATTTAAAATTAAAAAAATTGGTAGAAGGAAAGGTAGGTAATATAATGAAAAAACGAGTTTTATCACTATTATTAATATTAATTCTATGTTTAACTACGATACCGGTTTATGGTGTATCAGCAGCTGAAAACACGATAACGAATGAAATAGGGCAAAGCTACAGCGATTGGGCATTTAATGATTTGGTTGTTGGAGATAGCTACGGAATATATCCGTTAACTTGGTATAAGAAGGATATGACTGCACCGATTACGCAGGGTCAATTTCGTATATTATTAGCAGGTTTACGTATTAAAATTTTGGATACTAATTGTGTAACAAAAACCACGGATCCGATATTTCAACTAAGTAAGAATATAACAGTGAAAAAGGTACTAGAAACTATGTATTATATGTTATCCTCTTATGAATTTACAACGGATATCGGTTTAAGTGGTAAATCCGCAACAAAATTTATGAAGGAAAATGGTATTTATACAGGTGCCAAAGGAGAACTAACTTTAACGGATACTTGTTCCATGGAACAGGCTTGTGTATTTGCAACGAGATTAATAACCAGCGTATTTGATAAATTAGATGCAGCAAGTAAGGGATTTTTCTGGGTTGCTAAATCTGGCGGTAATACAGTATATATGCTTGGTTCCATACATCTAGCAACCAATCAAATCTATCCTTTTAGTAAGGAAATACTGAATGCTTATCAAAGTTCAAATGCATTGGTAGAAGAAATTGATGCGTATGATTTCTCAGGTGCCTATAAGATGGCTCAATTAGGTGTCTATTCCGATGGAACTACTTTAAAGGATCATGTGTCGGCAGAAACCTATCAAAAAGTAGTTACGCTTGGAGCAAAATATGGATTAACGGAAGCTATGATTTCCATGTGCAAACCATGGTATCTGTTTTGCCAATTTTCAGCTCTGACATATACAAGCACAGGGGATTTAGAGGATGCATCGGCTGCAACGAACTTAGGAATTGATATAAACTTTTTAAATAATGCAAATATCTTTGGTAAACCAGTATTAGAAATTGAAGGTTATGAGTATCAAGGAAAAGTGTTGGATAGCTTTTCAGATGAGTTGGAAGAATATCTTCTTAATGGTACAATCGATGAGGTCAATGATGCTTTAAATGGTAATGGAAGCGATAATTCTGAGGGCCTTGATGTATATTTAGACTTATGGCGTAATGGAGATGTAGAAACCTTTAAAGAATATAATTCTTTTGATATAGAATATGCGGATTTGTTTAGTGAAGAGGCAACAACGGAGAAGGCTTTAATTGAAGAATTCCAGAATAAATTACTTACCCAAAGAGATTTAGGTATGGCAGATTATATTGATAAATTATTAAAAGCAGAAGGAAGTTCTACTTATTTTATAGTAGTGGGAAGCGGTCATTACATCAGCGATTACAGTGTATTAGACATCCTAAATGAAAAAGGCTATGAAATTACTCAAATTAAGTAGGATAGGATAAGAAGCGGTAAACAAATCAAATATAAGTATTTCAATAGGCTGTTTTAAAGATCTTCAAATCGAATTATTTCAGTATATTTGTAAAGAAGTTTAATTATAATATATTGCAGTAATCAGAGGATGAATGTACTTTTTAATAGCCTTTCACTTTTATCAAATTAATACAGAAAGTAACTGGTAAACTTAACGAATTTTCTCCTGGGTTGAATTTGTAATTTCATTATGGTAGAATTAGGTAATGTTAACACTGCTTTTATATGCGTTTTTATGGCAAGTTAATTTTGTCCTTTTATAAATATTAAAAGTTTATTAGTATATGATGTTAACTGTATGGATAAATTACTATACGAATAGGGAGGAACCTATATGACAAACATAACGCAGTTATCCAATAAAGTAACCGTCATAACGGAGGTATTACCGTATTTGCGCAGTGCGTCTTTCGGTATTTGGGTAAAAGTCGGCTCGGCCAATGAGGATGATAGTAACAATGGTATCGCTCATATTATTGAACATATGATGTTTAAAGGAACAGCTACCCGTAACGCTAAACAGATTGCTGATGAAATGGCGAAAATCGGTGGAAATATGAATGCATTCACCAGTAAAGAATGTACTTCTTATTATGCAACAACATTAAGTGAGCATTTACCAATAACGATAGATATACTTTCAGACATGTTTAATGCATCTTTAATTGATGAGAAGTCCTTGAAGAAGGAAAAGGGAGTCATTATTGAAGAAATTGATATGTATGATGATTCTCCTGAGGATTTGGTGCATGAAATGCTGCAGCAAAGAGTATGGAAGGATCATCCACTTGGCTTTTTGATTTCCGGTACTAAGAAAATAGTTCGTAAAGTAACCAGAGAACAAATTCTGGATTTTATGGATACCTATTATGTTGGCGAGAATATAATAATTTCGGTTGCAGGCAATTTTAATGAAAATGAAACATTGAAGCTGTTGGAAGAGAAATTTGGAATCATGAAAGCCTGCTGTGATAAAAATGTAACTGTTGCAGGCAAACCGGAGTATCATAGGGTTCTCTGTAAAAGAAATAAGGATATTGAACAACTGCACTGTAATATCGCTTTTGATAGCATTTCCTATATGTCTGAGAAGCGCTATATATTATCTATTTTAAATTCAATTTTAGGTGGAAGCATTAATTCCAGATTGTTTCAAAAAATTAGGGAAAACAGCGGATTAACCTATTCCATCTATTCCTATGGCAGCTCTTACCGTGAAACGGGGTTATTTCATATCTATGCGGCAATGAATCCCTCTCAGACGGCAACTGTAGTAAAGAAGATATATCAGATAATCAATGATATTAAGAGTAAGGGAGTTACCGCCCCGGAGCTTTCGATGACAAAGGAGCAGATAAAAACCGAGCTGATACTTGGTAATGAAAGTGCGAAGAGTAGGATGAATTCCAATGGAAAATCAATGATAAACAGAGGACGTATTGTTCCTGTGGAAGAATTAATTGAAGAGATAGAGAAAGTGACCCTTTTGGAGATTACTGACTTTGCGAATAATTATTTTGATTTAAAAAAAGCTTCGATTTCACTTGTGGGGAATCTAAAGGAAATGGATTTGAAAGTATTAGGGTTCTAAACAATAAATTAATGGAGGTATTCATATGAGGTATGAAATATTAGGTGAACCGTTACCGGTTGTAACCTGTCATGTAAGTGCTGGAGAAACAATGATTACAGAAAGAGGCTCTATGAGTTGGATGACTCCTAACATGAAGATGGAGACATCAACAAATGGTGGTATAGGTAAAGCATTAGGAAGAATGTTTTCAGGAGATTCCATTTTCCAAAATCGCTATACTGCAATGGGCGGCGAAGGGATGATTGCATTTGCTTCCAGTTTTCCTGGCTCTATCCGTGCACTCGAAATTGGACCAGGTAATAACATGATTGTTCAAAAATCAGCATTTCTTGCTTCAGAAGAAGGGGTTGAACTTTCACTCCATTTTCAAAAGAAGTTAGGAGCAGGCCTCTTTGGAGGGGAAGGCTTCATTATGCAGAAGTTATCCGGACAAGGAATTGCATTTATAGAAATTGATGGTTATGCAGTGGAGTATGTACTTCAACCGGGTCAGCAAATGGTAATTGATACAGGTTATTTGGCTGCAATGACAGTAGGTTGTTCATTAGAAATCCAAACCGTACCCGGCGTAAAAAATATGCTATTTGGTGGAGAAGGCATCTTCAATACTGTCGTATCCGGTCCTGGAAAGGTGATATTACAGACAATGCCTGTTAGTAATGTTGCTGCAACGTTAAGACCGTTCTTCCCCCAGGCTAAATAGGTAAAAAGAACTAAGCAATATCAAATGGTCAATGAAAACAAATTTGATTGGAATATCAACTTGACAATAGAAGTAAGAATGATATAATAAAACCTAACGATAAGCAGTCGACTAATTCATCAGTCGGGCGCCATATTTAAAACGTTGATGAGACGAGTAGTATGTGAAAGAATACAGAGAGAGATATGATTTGGTGGAAATATCTTATTCGTCACAAGTAAATTAATTTGTTAATTTATCTTGTATAGAAGCATATGAAAACTACCTCTGAGTGACCCCAATCCGGTCCGGTGATTCCGTTAGCAATCAGAATGAAGTGGGTTAAACATACCAAAAAGGG
>JAQUYQ010000249.1 GCA_028691795.1 Herbinix sp. | reverse complement strand
GCTCTTTCTATCGCCAAACCCTTGCTATAACGCTCAATGAATTGATTGAAGCCCCTAACATCCTTGGGATCTGGATTAATTGTAACCTCCTTCTGTCCGGCAAAAACTTTATTCACCAGATAAGCCTCCAAAGATTCCTGTTCCTCTTTATTACGCATATAGGAGGCAAGAACTGCAATACCCCAGGCTCCACCCTCGGCAGCTGTTTCCATAACAGAAACCGGAGCATTCATGGCTGCTGCCATTATTTTCTGACCAACATCCTTGGTTTTAAACAATCCTCCATGTCCTAAAATTGTGTCTACCTTTACCCCTTCCTGTTTCAGAAGAATATCAAGTCCAATTTTTAATGCACCAAGTGACGTAAACAGATGAACACGCATGAAATTAGCAAGGTTAAAATTGCTGTCCACCGTACGTACAAACAACGGAGATCCCTTCTCAAAGCCGGTTATGTGCTCACCGGAGAAATAGTTATAGGCAAGCAGACCGCCACAGTCAGCATCACCTTCCAGTGCTTTGTTATACAGTATCGAAAATAACTGATTCATATCTGCCTTTACGCCAAGAGAATCGGTAAACTCCTTGAATAAATTCATCCATGCATTTATGTCCGAAGTACAATTATTACAATGAACCATTGCCACAAGATTGCCAGTTGGTGTTGTGACCAGATCTATTTCCGGATAAACTTTTGACAATTCCTTTTCAAGTACAATCATGGCAAATACGGATGTTCCTGCCGATACATTACCCGTTCGTTTGGCCACACTGTTCGTTGCCACCATACCGGTACCTGCATCTCCCTCCGGAGGGCAAAGTGGAATCCCCGCCTGCAGTTCACCGTTAATATCCAGAAGTTTTACTCCCTCTGGCGTCAGCTCTCCCGCATTCTCACCGGCAACCAATACCTTGGGTAATATATCTGACAGTTTCCAGGAAAGTTCTTTCGAAGCTACCAGCTTATCAAACAGAGTAATCTTATGTTCGTCAAAATTCTTCGTATCAAGGTTAATCGGGAACATACCTGAGGCTTCACCAACACCAAGAACCTTCCTGCCAGTTAGTTTCCAGTGTACATATCCTTCCAGAGTGGTAAAGAAATCAATCTCTGACACATGATCCTCTTGATTTAGTACTGCCTGATACAGATGTGCAATACTCCATCTCTGCGGAATGTTATAATTAAAAATATTTGTCAACTCCTCGGAAGCTGCTTCCGTAATGGTATTTCTCCAGGTTCGAAACGGTACCAGCAGTTTACCAGCTTTATCAAATGCCATATATCCATGCATCATAGCACTGAAACCGATGGAACCTATGGTAGTAAGAGTTAAACCATACTGTCTTTTAACATCTTCAGCCAGTTTTTGATAACTATCTTGAATACCAGCCCAGATATCATCAAGACTGTATGTCCAAATACCATTAATGAATTGATTTTCCCAATCATGACTGCCTGATGCAATTGGCATATTGTCTTCATTAATCAATACTGCTTTAATTCTTGTTGAACCCAGCTCAATACCAAGAGCCGTCCTTCCATTTTCAATTGCCTCTCTCCTATGCATAATTAACCTCCTTAAAACATGCTTGTATTTATTATTATATTACATACAAATCCTATTCCTCAAATTCCTGTTAATAATCCGAACCAATATCGCTTCCAATTCTTATTTTGTTATGCATCTTTATATTATCTTATAAATTAAATTCTCGAACTTTTATTAAACGTTGTAATACATATAGCTAGTAATGTTGGAAATATTACAGCTGCAAGAATTCCATAATGTAAGTTATTAGAAATATTAGCTACTACTCCAACTACACCTGGACCCGTTGTGCAGCCAATATCACCTCCAAGTGCAAGAATCGCAAACATAGCAGTTCCGCCTTGAGGATAATATTTAGACGAAAGGCTGAAAACACCCGGCCACATTATGCCTACAGAAAATCCGCAAGCCGCACAGCCTAACAATGCAACAATTGGGCTAGGAGAAAATACCGCAACCAAATAACTAATAACACATAAGAAGCTACTGCCTGCTATCGTTTTCCTTAAGTCCATTTTAGATCCATAAAATCCAAATATAGTTCGTGATATTCCCATTAATACTGCAAAGAAACATGGTCCTAATAAATCCCCAAAAGTCTTTGAGACGCCCAGTCCTTCCTCAGCAAAAAGAGAAGCCCACTGTGACATAGCTAATTCTGATGCCCCGGAACAAATCATTAATAAAAATAAAAGCCAGAATATTTTAACAGTAAATAATTTTTTAAGAGATGTTCTCTCATTTTCTTCTACTAATGCACACATGGGCACTTTCATAAATAAAAAAGCATTAAACAATGGCACCAATGCCCATATGATAGACATATATTTCCATTGCATAATACCTATTGTATTAAAATAGATAGTTGACAAAATGACAACACTTACCTGTCCCCAACAATAGAAGGAATGCAGCATGCTCATAGCCGACTCTTTTTCATCTCCCGGTAAAGCTTCTACTACCGGACTTACCACTACTTCAATGATACCTCCACCAATAGCATTAAACACAACTGCCAAAACTAATCCCCCATAAGCATTTGAGGATATTTGAGGGAAAATTCCTAAGCCCGTCAAACCTACAAAACAACAAAAATTAGCAAGCAACATAGCAAGGCGATACCCTATTTTATCTACATATTTTACGGATACTAAGTCCGTAATAATCTGAACTCCAAAATTTATTATAATCAGAAGGCTGATTTTCTCCAATGAAATACCAAACTGTTTCTGAAAGGTTACAAATAATAAAGGTGTCAGATTATTAACAATCGCCTGTGTAAAAAGCCCCAGGTAGCTTGCATATTTCGTGTGTTTATATGTAATGTGCATTAATAAATCTCCTTAAATAAATGAAAGTCATAATTTTAA
>JAQUYQ010000059.1:2210-13621 GCA_028691795.1 Herbinix sp. | reverse complement strand
AACAACAAAAAAAAAAAAAAATAAGAAAAGTAAAACTGAACAAAACACTTAAAATAATGCAACATGTTCAAGTAATAAGAAGGATATGAATAATAAGAATAATTAGAAGTAGATTAGTAAATAGAAATTAAACATTAAAAATTATTATAGTATTATCCCTAATAAATAACTTCTAATAAAAAAGGGATGCTGTTTTCTGTAAAATGTTATTGAGACAGGGACTATTCAAAAGTGATTCAAAGAATGAAATGTCTGGAGTAAAAGATAAAACAGTTTAAAAATAGAAAACAGTACGTTATCCTAAAGTTTCGGATAACGCACTGTTATTCATAACAAGTGAATTGACTTTCCAATTCTTTTGTTATGCACCGTTTCATTTTTATAACATATTTTTTACTGCAGTTGAAAGCATTAGCTTAATTCTGTTAAGCTGATTAACTTCACTTGCACCTGGATCATAATCGATTGCTACAATATTAGCTTCAGGATGCTGTCTACGAAGTTCTTTAATAACGCCCTTACCTACAATATGATTTGGCAGGCATGCAAAAGGCTGGGCACATACGATATTCTTTACTCCAGAATGTATTAATTCTAGCATCTCACCGGTTAAGAACCAACCTTCTCCAGTCTGGTTACCGGTAGAAACGACAGTCTCTGCATATTCAGCCAGGTGTTTGATCGGTACGGGTGGAGTAAAGCGTTTACTCTTTTCTAACTCTTTCTTAGCCGTCTTACGAAGTTGTTCTAGAGACCAGATGGTTAGATTACCAATTCTTGCACTGGATTTCTTCTTGCCAAGATATCTTGCCTTAAAGTTATTATTATATGCACTGTACATAAAGAAATCAAGTAAGTCGGGAACAACTGCTTCAGCTCCTTCTGCTTCCAAAAGCTCAACTAGATAATTATTTGCAGAAGGCAGGAATTTAACAAGAATTTCTCCGACTACACCGACTCTTGGTTTCTTAATATCTTCATTTAATGGAAGATTATCAAAATCACGGATCATTCCTTTCAGGTTTTTCTTGTATTCACCCCATTTACCTTTGTTTAAGCTTTGAATACAGATATTCCGCCATTTTTCATGAAGTGCATTAGCAGATCCTGGTTCCTTCTCATAAGGTCTGGTACGGTAAAGAACTCTCATAAATACATCACCGTAAACTAGCGATTGCATGGCAGTGATTAGCAATTTAGGTGTTATCTTAAGGCCGGGATTTTTCTCGAGGCCGGCAGTACTTAGGGATACAACGGGAATCTGCTGCATTCCGGCTTTTTCTAAAGCTCTGCGGATAAACCCGATGTAATTGGTAGCCCGACAGCCTCCGCCGGTCTGTGTAATCATAATTGCAACTTTGTTTAAATCATATTTACCGGAAAGTAATGCATCCATAATCTGACCTACAACCATAAGGGAAGGGTAGCAGGCGTCATTATTTACATATTGCAGTCCAACATCAACAGCACTCCGGTTATCATTAGAAAGAACAACAACGTTGTATCCACCATATTTTAAAGCAGGTTCCAGAAGGTCAAAATGGATGGGCGACATTTGCGGAGCCAGGATGGTATAAGTTTCTTTCATTTCTTCGGTAAATATAACTCTATTATGTGCAGTATCGGTAAGATGAGGTTCCATATGCTTTACTTCACGTTCGTGTACAGCAGATAATAAAGAACGGATACGAATTCTAGCAGCACCCAGATTATTTACTTCATCAATCTTAAGTACGGTATAAATCTTACCAGATTTTGTTAAAATATCATTTACCTGATCCGTCGTGACCGCGTCTAGTCCACAGCCAAAAGAGTTTAATTGAATTAATTCCAAAAATGGCTGCGTGCGGACATAGGATGCAGCGGCATATAATCTGGAATGGTACATCCACTGATCAACCACGATGGTTGGCCGGTCAATTTCACCAAGGTGAGAAACTGAGTCTTCTGTTAATACGGCTACTCCGTAAGAATTGATTAATTCTGGAATGCCATGGTGGATTTCCGGGTCAATATGGTAGGGACGTCCGGCAAGTACAATTCCCTTACGTCCAGAGGCACGAAGATAAGCGATTGTCTCTTCTCCCTTTTTACGTATATCATCGCGAGCGACGAAAAGTTCAGTCCAGGCAGCAGAGAATGCCTTTGCTACTTCTACTGCAGTAATTCCTGATTTACCAACAAATAACTCTGCTAAACGGGGGTAAAGTATGTCATTACTTTCAAAAGACATGAAAGGATTCTCAAAATGTATGGTGGGATCCTTAAGTTCCTCTACATTATTCTTAATATTTTCAGCATAAGAGGTTACAATAGGACAGTTATAATGATTATTTGATCCTTCTACTTCCTTGCGTTCAAAAGGAATGCTGGGATAAAATATGTATTTAATGCCTTGATCAATCAACCATTTAATATGTCCGTGAACAAGTTTTGCCGGATAGCATTCTGATTCACTTGGGATGGATTCTATTCCAAGCTCATATATTTTATGACTTGAGTTGGGAGATACAATAACGGTATAGCCAAGTTCGGTAAAGAAAGTATGCCAGAAGGGATAGTTCTCGAACATATTCAAGACTCTTGGAATACCTACAACACCACGCTTTGCTTGATCGGCCGGTAAACTTTTATAATTAAAATATCTTGTCAACTTATATTCAAATAAATTTGGGACATTTTCAACATTCTTTTCTTTACCAAGTCCCCGTTCGCAGCGGTTACCGGTAATAAATTGTCTGCCTCCGGTAAACTTATTAATTGTCAGCAGGCAGTTATTTGTACAACGTTTACAGCGTGCAATTGAAGTTTCAAATTTTAACTCATTAATTTGATTGATGGTAAGCATGGAGCTTTCTTCCTGATTGTAATGCTCTCTTGCAATCAGTGCTGCACCAAACGCCCCCATGATACCTGCGATGTCAGGCCTTACTGCCTCACATCCTGAGATTGTCTCAAAGCTTCGCAGAACCGCATCATTATAGAAGGTACCGCCTTGAACAACCATCTTCTCACCAAGATCCTTCGGGTTGGTGATTTTGATAACTTTATATAAAGCATTCTTAATAACGGAATAAGCTAATCCTGCTGAAATATCTGCAACGGTAGCGCCTTCTTTTTGTGCCTGTTTTACCTTAGAATTCATAAATACAGTACACCGGGTACCTAAATCAATTGGATTCTGTGCGTACAGAGCAACCTTAGCAAATTCTTCAACTTCATAATTTAAGGATTTTGCAAAGGTCTCAATAAAGGAGCCACAGCCAGAAGAACAGGCTTCATTTAAAAGAACGTTATCTACTGTATGGTTCTTAATCTTAATACATTTCATATCCTGACCACCAATATCCAGGATACAGTCTACGTCCGGTTCGAAAAAGGCGGCAGCATGATAATGAGCCACAGTTTCCACTTCACCCTCATCAAGTACTAAAGCCGATTTTATTAAAGACTCACCGTAACCTGTGGAGCAGGAACGTACAATATGTGCTTTCTCAGGAAGAAGCTCATAAATTTCTTTAATGGAACGGATAGCTGTTTTTAAAGGGCTGCCGTTGTTATTACTATAGAAGGAATAGAGCAGGGAGCCATCCTCGCCAACCAAAGCTACTTTGGTTGTAGTGGAACCTGCATCAATTCCAAGATAACAGTTCCCTTCGTAATCCTTCAAAATCCCCTTCTTAACCGTATGTAAGGAATGTTTTTTTCTGAAGGCATCATATTCTTGTTCATCCGTAAATAACGGCTTCATACGATTTACTTCAAAGTCCATCACAATACCATGGAACAGCAGTTCATATAGAAAGGAAAGTTTCCTATCTACTTCGGGTTTAGCGTTCATTGCAGCGCCGAGAGCTGCAAACAGATGGGAGTGTTCTGGAGAAATCACCTGCTCCTCACTGAGATTTAAAGTACGGATAAAGGCATTTTTAAGCTCTGTTAAAAAATGAAGGGGACCGCCGAGAAACGCTACATTTCCACGAATTGGCTTACCGCAAGCAAGTCCGCTGATGGTCTGATTTACTACTGCCTGAAAAATGGAGGCAGAAAGATCCGGCTTTGTTGCTCCTTCATTAATTAGTGGCTGGATATCAGTTTTAGCAAAAACACCACATCTGGCAGCAATCGGATAAATAGCTTGATAATTCTTGGAATATTCATTTAAACCGGAAGCATCCGTCTTAAGAAGACTGGCCATTTGATCTATAAACGAGCCTGTGCCACCTGCACAGATACCATTCATACGCTGATCTATTCCATTGGTAAAATAGATGATCTTTGCATCTTCACCGCCGAGCTCTATTGCAACATCAGTCTGAGGTGCATAATCCTGAAGGGAAGTAGATACTGCAACGACCTCCTGTACAAACGGAATATCCAAGTGTTTGGAGATAGTTAGACCACCGGAGCCGGTAATCATAGGGGAAACAGTCAAATCACCCAATGCTTCTTTTGCTTTCGCAATTAAACCGGACAATGTTTCTTGTATATTTGCAAAGTGACGCTCATAATCCGAAAAAAGAATTTTGCCGTCATCATTTATAATAACAATTTTTACTGTTGTTGAGCCTATATCAATTCCTAATTTATTTATTAACATATTTACCTCCACAATGTCATTCAAGGCAACATAAATTGATTTGCTAAGTACATACTCGTACTTTTTTGAATGATTTATTACAATATTTCTTCCCAAAATAAAAGTGCAGGATAGGGTGTTCCTAAAAACAAGCCTTTTATATTATACGATACATAGTTGTTAAGTTCAACATTTTAATTGTCAAGAGGCAGGCTGAATTTGTAAATTTATTCTTAAATATGAATAATTCTAACCAATATCATTTCATAGATTTTCTGAACATATAAAGTAAATGCGGAATATATTATATAGCAAAGTTGGTTAAAAGGTAAAAGTACAACGTTCAGTAGAAATATACTTACATGACAAGAGAATTGACTTGTCAAACATCATGTTTGTTATGTTAAACGTTGTATTCGAAAGGTGGAAGGGGTGCACATATGTATTGTATTAATTATGTAATTAATGAAGGCGATACACTCTACAGTATCAGCAGACACTTTAATGTCAGTCTGAATGCTATCATGGATTCGAATCCAATGGTAAATGTATATAACCTTATCATCGGTCAAACAATAAACATTCCGGTAAGTGTACCACAAAATAATTATACGCATTATACTACTTATTTAGTAACAAAGGAGGATACACTGGGCAATATATTAGATGAAAACAGCATTAATCTGGCTGATTTGCTGGAATTTAATAGCCTGAATGATGTATACCTCTTACCAGGTACGACATTAAAAATACCTATCGTAGGTGAAGGTGAGAGTGGAGTATCATTATAGATTTAAGCAGACAATAAGATGGTAAAGTCCCGGGGAAGGCTATTATGCTGGTCTGGGGGCTTTTTCATTTTAAGAAAATTTTAAGAATAATACAATTTGTTTTGTTTGACAAAGGTATTAGAAAAACATATAATAAGCTTGAATTATTTTTGACATTACAGTCACAATGGTTCCAACGAATCGTTGCAAATAAAACATGCAAAAAAGTATAGGTATCGTAATATTTGCAAAAAGTTGTATTAAATTTAATGAAAAGGATGTGGTAAGGATGGAAGCCGGCCCCGGTAGTAGTCATAATCGGAGTAAAAATTACAATAAAATAGAGACTGCTATGGACAGCTTTTGCAATATGCTTATCACGTGGAACGTTCAATTATAGATCATGATGCATATTCAGAGGAATTTTAGTGTTGTTAAAATTCTTTTCCGCTGTACATATTGCAGTGGAAGGGAGCATTTATGATCGAGATTTTTAAAACAACAGAAGGCTCATTACAGAGAATGACAGAAATTGTGGAGGGCAGCTGGATTGCAATGACGAACCCGTCAGCCACAGAGTTACTTGAAATAGCAGAAGCTATTGGAATTGATATTGATCATCTCAGAGCCCCACTCGATGAAGAAGAGCGTGCGAGAATTGAAGTGGAGGAGAATTATACTTTAATATTGGTAGATATTCCTGCACTCGAAAAAAGAAATGATAAGGACCGATATGTAACAATTCCGCTTGGAATTATTGTAGCAAAGGAATTGTTAATTACTGTATGTTTGGAGGAAACTCCGGTACTAAAATGCTTTATTGATGGACGGGTAAGAGATTTTTATACTTTTAAGAAGACCCGATTCATTCTTCAGATTCTTTATCGTAATGCATCAACCTTCTTACAGAATCTGAGAACGATAGATAGAAAAAGCGAAGAGATTGAGCGTAAGCTCCATATTTCAACACAAAATCGTGAACTAATTGATTTATTGGAATTAGAGAAGAGCTTGGTATATTTTACAACTTCCCTTCGTTCCAATGAAGTAGTATTTGAAAAAATGTTAAAACTGGAAACCATCAAACATTATCCGGAGGATGAAGATCTTCTGGAGGATCTGATTATTGAGAATAAGCAGGCGATCGAGATGGCAAATATTTATAACGGCATTTTGACAGGAATTATGGGAACCTTTGCTTCTATTATTTCCAATAACCAGAATATTGTTATGAAATTTTTGGCTGCGATTACGATAGTACTATCCATCCCAACCATGATTGCAAGCTTTTATGGTATGAACTTCAAGGTAATACCCGGTATGAATAGCCCTATGGGATTTTATATTATTGTAAGTACCGCATTAATCATTGCTGCTATTATCGTATTGATTTTCAGAAAGAAGAAGGTTTTTTAGTTTTACTTGAAAGGTACAGGTGTTTGACATGAAATTTCTTAACCAACTGGAAAGAAAATTTGGACGATACGCAATATCAGGCCTGATGAGATACATTGTTATGCTATTTGTTGCTGGTATGTTGCTTGGTTCATTTATGCCGGAAGTATACTATGAGTATTTATCGTTGGATTTTTCACAGGTCGCAAGAGGACAGGTTTGGCGTTTAATCACATTTATTATTCCTCTTTCTTCAATGAACGGTATTTTATTTTTTGCTATTACTACCTATTTTTATTATATCATAGGTAATGCGCTGGAGAATGCATGGGGAGCGTTTCGGTTTAATCTATATTTCTTTTCGGGAATATTTTTTAATATCATAGCATCACTAATCATTTATTTTATTACTGGTCAAAGTTTAGCTGGGTCCAGTCTGAGTGTTGTTTGCGGTACTTTATTTTTTGCATTTGCAGCGCTGTACCCTAATATGCAGTTCTTATTTTATTTCATTATACCAATTAAAGCGAAGTATCTGGCATGGTTCCAAGGTGCGATGTATGTTTATACTGCTTTTGAATACCTGATGAATAAACAGTACCTTTTAATTATTCCACTGGTTGTTTCATTAGCTAACTTCCTTATTTTCTTTTTCTATACGAGAAATTATCGTAAGATTTCTCCGAGTGAATTTAAGCGTAAAGCTACCTATAAAAGACAGGTTAATGCAGGAAGAAATGAAGGTAATGTCGCACAATTTAAAGGACGAAATGTAATTACAAGACATAAATGCGCAGTGTGTGGCAGAACAGAGCTTGATAATGAACAGCTGGAGTTCCGTTTCTGTTCAAAATGTGATGGAAACTATGAATATTGCATGGATCATTTGTTTACTCACGAACATGTTCACAAATAAAAGAGGCTGATAAAAAACTGCCTAATATAATTTTCCTCTGGAGGGAAAATGATAAATATAGTTATAAAAGAAGTGAAAGAATTTTGTACGGATAAAAAAATATGGATAGGAATACTAACAGTGCTTATTATAATTATAATAGGCACTTCTTATAATAAGCAAAACACTGAAATAGTATCCAATCACCCTCTGAGGTTGGGAATTATCAATCATGATAAAAGTACATATTCTGAGATTCTATTAGCTAACTTTAATGAGAGTAAGACTTTTACAAGTCTTGCTAAGGTTTCAGCCGGAGATGAAAAAGAAATAAAAGAGTCTTTTGAAAAAGAAGAGTTGGATGTATATCTTGAGATACCGAAGGATTTTGCTGAAAATATGATGAATATCAAAAATTCGCCCATCAAGGTAACCATGAATATATCAGATACAACCAAAGCAATCTTATTTCAAAATGTATTGAAAAGCTATGAGAAATATATCAAATCAGTGGAAGCAAATGCGGTTGGCTTATATGATATCATGCAGCAAGATGGTATGGATCAAGAGCAAATTAAAAAAACAAATAGGGCCATATCCATTAACTTAATTTTAACAGCCTTAGGGAGAGAAACCTTCTTTTCCTTTCAGCCGGTGGAGCAATTTCCATCCACTACTCTGGTGATCTATTATATCAGCTCTATCTTAGTGATGGCTTTATTATATTCTGGCCTTTATGTAGGGTTTCGGATATTAAAGGAGCTGGAACAAGGTACTTTTACAAGACTTCGAACGACAAAGACACCAATGTACCAATTTGTAACAGCAAAAATGGTTCTGTTTGTGATTTTATTAACCCTTGTTGCTGCAGTGGGCATATCAATTATTGAAGGTGAGCCGGTAAACGGCAAAGGTATTTTATTTTGCCTTGCTATCGCTTTAATTTGTGTTTGCCAGGCAGCATTACTAAGTGCGCTTTTATATAATAATCAAAGATTTGTTCTTGCAGGAAATCTTATGATTTTCTTCTTTGCAGTTCTTGGGGGAGGAATCATACCAATACAGTACCTGCCACAGGATATCATGCTAATTGCTAAATTTACACCAAATTACTATATACTGAAAGAGTTAATATATCTCCTTAATGGGCAATATAGAGATATTTATATACTTTCCGCAGTTCTCATTCTTCTTTCTGCGTCCTTCGCAGGAGCAGCAGTAATTATTTTTGAACGAAGGAGAGTGGTTTATGATGAAGTCTAAGCTTTGGAGGTCCCTTTCCGATATTATCGTATTATTCCTACTAAGAATTAAGTTGATTATGAAAGATATTACGACTGTGGTGGTTTTGTGTGGATCTATTCTGCTTTTTGCCTTGATGCTTCAGTCTATGTCGTCTTCTGCAGAGAGTTTAAGCTCTTTGCCTGTCGGTATCGTTGATTATGATAAAAGCAGCAGCTCCAAGGAATTAATTCATAATTTAAAAAATATAGAAGCATTAAGAATAGTTGAGATAAATGAGGAAGAACTGAATAAACTTCTGATGGATGAAATGATTTATTCCATATTTGTAATTGAAAAAGGTTACGAAGAAAGTTTGCTATCAGGAAATTTGAAGGATATTATAACTATGCATTATAATAAGGATAATAAATCAGCTTCAATTCTGTCGGATATCGTAGCAGGAGAAATTATTTACCCGGCAAGTCTATATAAGGGCTACCATTATTATAAACAGGTTCCCTTTACCGGTCAAAAACTGTCATTAATGCAATATAAGGATTATATGGACAATATTGTGGGAGTTAGTAACGATTTTAACTTTGCATTTCAAATGAATTATGCAAATCTAGATAAAACAATGGTAAAAGAGGAACAATTATCAAATTCAGTAGTATATGATCAGCTCATATTTGGAATATTAGGTATTCTAATCGCATTTGTAGCTATGTTCGTATTATCACAGACTGTGAAAGAAAAGGAAATGGGAGTAGAGATAAGACTCAAAATATCAAGATTTCATATACTAAAGAGGGATATTGCCAACCTATGTGCTTTGCTTTCTTTTGAAGGGGTAATTGCTTTCTTGTTTTCAATTTTGATTTTCCGGCAGCTGAGTAGCAAAAATCTTGATTTATGGTTTAGTGCTTATCTATTACTGATATTAAATGCTCTTGTAATGGGAGGAATTATGCAATTAATTGCCAAAGTAGTGAAGAGAATGCTTCTCTATCAGGTATTTTGTTCAATTACAATTCTGATGACCGGTGGGTTGGGTTTTTATTATCTGTTAAATGGTTTTTATCAGGGAATAGCAGACAATATGGTAAAAATTATACCAAATAGCTGGTTTATTATGGGCTTTACTGATATAATAGTATATAGTAGTGAGGGTGGATATTTAAAGGAAGGACACAAAATACTACTTCTTATGGCAGCAGTGATAATTATTCTTGTGATTGGAATTGATCTGATCCAAGGCTTTCATAAAAAACATTTTCAAAGTAATTAAAAGAACAGGATGGTAATTCTAATGGACAAAAAGATTAGACGTATAAGTCAGGATATTCAAAACGGCAAACTCTTAGAGGAAAACATACCACAGATTTTTAATAATTTAGCTGATCACTATCATATATTAGCACAAGTTCGGCTTGCGATGCATTATTTTACTTTTTATGAAGAATATTATGACGATGAGAATACTTGGAGCGCTGAAGCTGGTACTGTTATATCAACGATTAACCAACTGATTTATGACAATATCTTACAAAGCAAGAGTGGAGAAGTTTTAGAAAAAGCAATTAGGGAATTGGATGCTATCCGAGGCGATATTATGAATCGGATGAACGCACTGACAGCTTTTGCGGACATATTCCAAAACTATGAATATATTCTTAATCGATTAGAATACCGTTTCAAAGAAGAAACGATTTCTGTGGATGAGGAAGAGTTTTCAAAAGAAGTACTAAGGTTCATTTTTGATTCAGAAGATAATTTGATCATTAATGAAAAAATAAAGGAGATTATTGGACAATTGCCAATACGAATTACAAAACAGAAATATTTTGAAATATTAAAGGATAGTCTTGGAGCATATCTGGGAGCCGATGGGACTTCCTTTGATGCTTATTTATATATGCTTAGAACCTCCGCAATGTTGTATTCATTGGATGATATGGAGACTTTATACCCAACACTATGGGAGAAAAAAGAGTATCTATCCCATTTAGAGTATAAGGATATAACGAAAGAAAACTATGAAAAGGCAGTAAGTATACTACGTGCGGCTACATTAAACTTGGAAACAGAAACAACCGTTTATTACGGACTTCAGGAAATAATTAATGAGGTATACGCATTACTTCTTTGCTCTCCTTATTCGGGAATGGTTGCTTCTGATAATGACAAAGCAGAAAAAGCAGCTGTTTCCATCATCCGTGATATCAACGAAATCTTTCTGACGAATGAGAAAAAAGATATTTTAGATGATCTTATGGATCAGTTTTCAGATTTGGAAGGAGTTCAGGAGGAATTATCCTTTGAGATTGATATGATGGAGAATGCTTTTTATGAAATAGGAAAGAATCATAAAGCGTTAGCAGAAAGCCTTATGCTTAATCATATATTTCATGTATTAAAACGTTCTCAGAGTTTATTATCAAACAGTTTATTTGTTGATTTTAAAGAGGAAAAGGAAGAAATAACGGTTGATGAGAATCGAATTACGCAAGAAGCAGAAGCTTTGGAAAAGGAGCTGACTGCATTGTTT
>JAQUYQ010000059.1:0-2110 GCA_028691795.1 Herbinix sp. | reverse complement strand
GATTGAATGATTTATGGTAATATGTGGTATACTATCTGTATGTAATTTTAAAGAATACGCAATACATTTCAATAGAAAAAATATTTGTAACTATTCAGTACCCCGAGAAATCCGTTAGGATTTCGAGTCAGCCAGCGCCAAAATATGCGTTTTTCAAGCATGTTTTGTGTGCATCGGTTCGTTAGAACCGCAGTGACTGAATAGTCACAAGCATTTAAAAGGTAAGTGACTATGATTGTATGGACATCTCGACTATATGTCGGTGACAAAATGAAAAAGAAAAAGAATAAAGTAACTGCCTCTATTAATCAAGGGGAAGCAACTTTTGAAGTATATTGTATTGCTTTTGCGTCCCATCCTGACAACCTGTTTGATATCTTGAATGCAAATGAGCTTTTATTTCCTCATTATAAAAAATCGGATGTGCGTATCGTAGGACTTGCAAAAGGAAAAGAGGAAGCAATCAACTTGGTGCAAAGTATGTTGATGGAGGTTTATAATAATACTGGAAATTTTGATGTAAGAAATTATTTTACATAAGAAATTTAAAGGGTATTTCATTTAAATAATAGACATTGCATTTTAACTTTAATTTATTATGAAGACAGGCGAGGGTTGATAAATGCTTCATATAATCCTACTGATATTAAAAATAATAGGTATCGCTTTACTGGTGTTACTGGGATTATTTATGGTGATTCTGTTAACCGTTCTGCTAGTGCCAATAAGATACCAAGTTTTAGCCGAACATGGCGAAGAATTATGTATGAAAGGCAGGGCCGGGTGGCTTTTTCAGATTATTAATTCCAGCTTTTCTTACTTGGAGGGAAAATTGCATATTCGGATACGGATTTTGTGGTTTATCCTATACGATAATCTTAGGCCGAAGCATTCTAAAAAAACAAAAAGGATGCATAAGACATCTATAAAAAAGAAGAAGATACAAAAGGTAAAAACAAAAAGCAAATCAGGTAAAATACAAAGAACTGAGTTAAAGTACGAAGTGGAACTTAAGGACGAAATAAAAGTTAAGGACGAAATAAAAGTTAAGGACGAAGTGAAACTTAAGAAAGAAATAAAACTTAAGGAAGAAGTGAATACTACTAACGAAATAGACATTAAAGATGCAAGTCATTTACCCATCGAAGAAGAATTACGAATTGAAGATGAAGAAAAGCTATCAATCTTTCAAAAAATTATTAATAAAATATATAGCATCAGAGAAAAAATAGTTGCATCATATAAGGGTATTAAAAGCAAAATAATAAAGTGGTTTAAAACAATAGTGAGTATAAAGCAGAAAGTTAACTTAATTTTAGATTTTATACAAAATGAGTTGAATAAAGAAGGGTTTAAAGTTACCTTTGAAAGTTTGAAAAAACTGCTAAAGCATATATTGCCGACAAAGTTAAGATCAACAATAGTATTTGGCACCGGGGATCCCTGCAGTACAGGACAAGCCTTGGGTTGTTTAGGATTTTTATTTAGTATTTACGGTGATAAAATTCAGATAATTCCGGACTTTGAAAATAAAATATTGGAAGGAAAACATTATGCTAGAGGTAGAATAAGATTAGTTACAATACTTATAATAGTAATTAAACTTATATTAGATAAACGGTTTAAACAATTAAAGAATAATTTCCAAATTTTAAAGGAGGCGTTATAAATGACAGAAAATAGTTTTAATTCAACAGTTGAATCATTATTTAGAGGAATGGATAACTTTATTACCACAAAAACAGTAGTTGGTGATGCGGTTAGAGTTGATACGGATACAATTATATTACCTTTGGTAGAAGTGAGCTTTGGAGTAGGCGCGGGAGCATTTTCAGGAGAAAAGAAGAATAATGCCGGAGGCGGTATGGGTGGAAAAATTTCTCCCAGCTCTGTTCTTGTTATTCAAAATGGCACTTCGAAGCTGGTAAATATTAAGGAACAGGACAGTGTAACAAAAATACTTGATATGGTACCTGATCTCATTAATAAATTTACCAATCGGGGAGAAAAAAATAAAGATGATATGGACGATAAGGTTGAAGAAGTTCTGAAGAGTCAGACAGAATCGACATTCCATGACTAAAAAAGAAACTAAAATGCAATCAAACAA
>JAQUYQ010000003.1 GCA_028691795.1 Herbinix sp. | reverse complement strand
ACTATAAAGTAACTTATTAACTATGTAGGTATGATAGGATGACCAACAATTCATCCAATACCTATATCATAAAAAATAAGTCTATAGCCTCTTTGATTGAGGTCTATAAACTTATAATACGAGGAGTGAGTGAAATGAAAACTTTTACCGTAGAACAAATGAAAAAACTGTTGAATGGTGAGATTATACAGGGATCTGCCGATTTTCAGATTAAAAACGTGATTTTCCCTTGGCATGTGGATGATATTAGAAGTCCTCATACTCTTGTCTTTTATAAAAATAAAAGATTCGAATGGAGCGCTATTCCTAAAAATCTTCCTTTAGTCGTAGTAACCAATAAGGTATTTGCTGAGTTTAGGTCGTTCAGTGAGTTAATTGTTATAAAAGTAGACGATGTGACTAAGGCTTATTGGAAGTTTGTTCAGTATTATAGATCATTATTTGATATACCTGTTGTTGCAGTTACTGGTACGTGTGGAAAAAGTACAACCAAAGAAATGATCAAACATATTCTCAGTGCAGAGCGAAAGATACAAGCGACCCGTAGCAGTGAAAACTCCCGCCTACTTCATTTAAGTTATTTACTAGGCATCGATGACAGTACCGATGCGGCAGTCTTTGAAACAGCGGTAGGGGCTCCAAACGATTTAAAAATTGCAGGCCGCTATTATAAACCGATGATAGGGATTATAACGAATATCGGGGAAGAGCATCTGGATCATTGCAAATCAATTGAAACTTATATTCAAGCAAAGGCAGATATGCTAAATGGTTTGAATAATGAAGGGATTTTAATTTTAAATGCCGATGATGAAAAGATTAAGACCATAAGTTTGGCAGACTACAAAGGCAGAGTGGTTTATTTCAGTATTAAAAAAGATACAGATTTCTATGCTTCCAATATCTGTTATGAAAACAATGGCATGAAATTCACCTTAGAATTTCATAAAATGAAGTATCCGGTATTTGTTCCAGGGTATGGAGAACACCAAGTTTATAATGCCCTTGCTGCCATAGCTGCAGTCCATGAGTTAGGAATCGGCATCAAAGAGGCAGGGGAGCGGCTTAAATCTTTCGTAAATTTAAAAAGGCATATAGAGATAGTGCAAGGAATTTCCGGTTCGACTATCATTGATGATACATGGAGTCTTAATACAACCTCTTTAAGGGCAGGGCTCAAGGTATTAAACCAGATGGCACAGGGAAAAACAAGAGTACTTTTCTTAACAGATATTGAAACGCTTGGTGAAATGAGCTGGAAAATTCATAAATTAGCTGAAGAAATTATAGTCAGTGAAGGGATTGACATTCTTGTAACGGTTGGTGATATCACTGGGCAGATGGTTGAGCATTTTAAAACAATTGGATTAGAAGCAACAGTATATTCCTTGAAGGATTGTGATGAAGCCTATGAACTACTCAAAAAAATTCTACACAAAGATTGCATTTTATTGATCAAAGGTCCCATGTTCAATAAATCCATGGCTCAAATGGCGGTGAAACTCAAACAACAGTAATCTAATAGTAAAAAGGGGTGAAGTGAGAGAGCCTTAAAGGGGAAGGAAACTGGTAAAATTGTCCTTCTTAAGGTTCCTCACATACACCCCATATAATCCTATTTCTGCATTACTCACTTTTTCAAATATTAAGTGCTCCCACTTTGGTTTTTAAGATTATTGATAAATTGTTCTGCAACTTCACTAAGATTTATTCTTCTAGCACCCTTAAACAGAAAAACTGTGTTAGAACATACAATTTCTTTAAGAAACTGATTCAGTTTTTCATAATTATAAAAGTTAAAAATGTTTTCTGGTGGAAATCCTGCTTCCATTGCTCCTTTTCGGAAATGTACTGTATTCGTTCCAAAGGTAATTAAAATATTAACTTCCTTTTCGTATAATAATTTACCGATTTCTCTATGGTATTCTGTGACTTTTGTACCCAACTCCGGCATAGTACCTAAAACGGCTATTTTTTTTCTGTTCTGTTTTGCTTGTTGATACAAAACTTCAATAGCAGATTTCATAGCCTCATAGGTTGCGTGACAAGTATCGTCAATCACCGTTATCTCATCATCAAAATGATATAGCTCTAATCTTCCCTTAGGATTCCTATATTTTTTTAATCCATTTAATATTTCAGCAGGTGTTAAACCGACCTGTACTCCAGCTGCGATGGCAAATAGGGCGTTATAAAGATTGTGGTTGCCTAAGGCAGGTAGAAAAGCGTTTAATTTCTCTCCTTTTATTTCTATATCAAATGAAATTCCATTCATCTCATATTGGATATTGGTAGCTTGGAATTGACAATCCTTACTTATACCAACCTTGATAATTTTTCCTTTGAATTGCTCGATTTCTAAGAATTTTGAATTAGGGTCATCACCATTCATAATGAGAATACCATCTTGATCCATACCCTTTATAATCTCTGATTTCGCTTTTGCAATCTCTTTTATGTCGTTATTAAAATTTGAAATATGGGAGGGACCGATATTGGTTACAATGCTTAAATGTGGTTTGATATAATTGCAATGCCTTGCAATTACACCTGCATGCCCCATTGCATATTCCAAAACAGCAGCCTGATGAAAAGGGGTTATTTCGTTGACATGATTCCTTGTGTTTTCAGAGGTGTTGCAATTATCTTTCGATTCAAAAACGTTCAGTCTTTCTCTTAAGACCGAAGCAATCATACTTTTTGTAGTGGTTTTTCCTGCACTACCTGTGATAGCAATTACTGGTCTAAAAGCACGAAGCGGATTATCTTGATACAAAAATTTATTGGCAAGATAACAGCAATACTCCAAAGAGGTCTTTACAACACTTAACTCGAGATAAAATGTAGGGGGGACGCCCGGATGCCAATTAATCTCGTATAACCAGATCTTGTTATTTTCATCAAGTCCTATATCGATGCCAAGCTCATCAAATGCTACTCCATAAATATGATCCATTTCCTTTGCAATAGAGATTGAGAAAACCTCAAGATATCGCTTCATATTATAATAATCTTCGTTAAACTCTTGTTCTAAAAATGGTGCTAAATACAAGGTTGCCCCACCACTACTTATATTAGATTTAATACTATCATGTGGAGCAATACGCGGGTAAATCGTGCAGATCTTCCATTCACCCGTTCCGTCTTTTTGTACATGTAGCCTGAAATCATATACATTCCCGGCTTTATTCATACTTCTTATATATTGTTGAGCAATATATGATTTTGGGATGAGTTCTTCTATAATAGTACCTAATTCGCTTTTTGATATTTGACTTGTTTTATTTTCCTGGGTAAGTTCATACATATCTTCCTTGCATGTAATGAAAATAATACCGCTTCCTTTTCGCCCATGTCGAGGTTTTAATATGATATTCCTTCTTTGATTTATATAATCTATAATGGAGTTTACATTTTCTATTTCTTTTGTTTCGGGAAGATAAGGAAGGAATGTGTCTGATTTACCTAACATTTCAAATACTTTTATTTTGTTCCCAACAGGATAGCTGGTAAAAGGAATCAGAAATCTTAATGCTTCAATTATAATTTGATCTTCTTCCGCTTTTGCCTGACTGTTTGAATTATAAATTACATCAGGAAATGTGGTTGATTTTACCACCCAACAACCATTTTCATAAAAGTAGCCTTGTATTGTTTTTGACTCTAAATTAACACTAGAAGGTATAAAATAAAAAAAATTAATCCCTTCCGCTTTTGCAACACAAGCAAAAGGATAGGCCTTAAGATTTTTCTCGGGATGTTTTATATCTAACATTCCCACTGTAACCATAGAAAAATCACCTCTTTCTTTGTTTCATATGATAGATAACAGTAGCGCTAAGGCATAGTATCAGTTAGATGAAATTTGATTTGGGAAGCAGCATATTTCGCATTTTCTTTCGCCTCTGCCTCGCTGGAACCAGTTGCAATTATATAAGCATAGCGATCCCCCATCGACAATGGGGGTCTGAGCAGAGCGCCTTTCCGTGGCTTTATATAAACTTCAACAATTCCAGGACATAGAAGTGCTTTGTGCTTTCCGGTTACCTTTACTAAATACCCGGTCTGAGACACCGTAACTTGTTGGCAAAATAAATGTTTTTTATACTTGGTTGTCAGGTTTGGTTCCTGGCCTAACGCCATTTTTAGTGTTTCCTCAACAAGATTAATACCGAATGCTGCCTCAATCATTTTGTTCATACCTGAGCCAGAAATACGGGGATTTATTTCGATTAATTTCCATTTATCGTGTACATAACGCATTTCCAAATGACAAGAACCCGTTTCCATGCCAAAGGCATTTATAATAGATCTGACTGAGTGTTCCAAGTGATCCGTAAATTCTTTTGAACTATTGAGAAGCAAGTTATATCCAGTTATTATGAAACGTTTTTGAAAGGTAACCTCTTGGTGAAATATAGCTATTATGCTTATTTCTTTTTTATACACTATAGTTTCTACTAAATATTGGGGACCATCTAAAAATTCCTCAGCCATGATAGGGATTTCAGGATATTTCTCGATTAATTGTTTGACTCCCCTTTTAAACTCCTTGTAATCATTTATTTTAATTACATCTTTAGAACCCGCAGATTCAGGAGATTTAATTACAAATGGTAAATAACATTGCATATCTTTATATACATAGTCCAAATCGGAATCCTTATCTAAAATAACAAAATGAGGTGAATAGGTAGTCTGAGCGAGAACCTGTCGTGAATATATTTTATTTTGCATTTTAAATATTGCTTCAGTTGAGAATTGATTTATTCCAAACATTTCAGCCAGCTTGCTGGCAGTATAGCAATATGGATCTGAAAAACTTACAATTGCACAAATATTAATACCTCTGTTATATTGCGACTGAATTTCTTTCTCCAATTCTTCCATGCTATTTAGATCATATATTTTTAAGTAATGTACATCTGGAAGTTCTTTTCTTTTTAAGATAAATTTCGAGTTTTTTGTAAGTAATATGGTGTAATAGCCTAAACGCTCTGCAGCTTTAATGGCCTCTCTGCTGGATCCTGATTTTTGTGTGTGAATAAATACAATCGCTTTAATATTGTTACACCTTCTATCTACGCTAACAGGTTATAGTTGATTGACTATATATTTTATGATGTAGGAATCCAGAAGTGAACGATTAATAATGATGGAATAAATTAAAACATATCATCTTCAAATTTGATCAAAAGGATAAATATGTAAAATACAGACAAAAGAAGTTTTGCATTAAAACTTACGGACAAAGCGGTTCTACGGATTAACGTTCTACTCGTTCTACGGATTAATTTTACATATTTTTGGCCTTTCTATTGACTTATAGTTAACGTTAAGGTTTATAATAGTAGCATACCTTATACATCAAATGGAGAAATTTACGTATCAGCTGTAGAAAGGTATTACATTGGGGTATCTAATTGATACTGCTACAGGTACATTCTAAAAAATATTTTACATAGAAAGGAACATAAATTATGTTAAATTTTGATTTACACATCCCAACACGCATTATATTCGGTAGGGATACACACAAGCAAATAGGAACTTTATTGCAGCCTTATGCTAAGAAAGTGTTGCTTCACTTCGGTGGAAGCAGTATTAAAAAAAGCGGCGTATATGATGCAGTAACTGCTTCCTTAAAAGAAAGCAATTTGGAATTCATTGAATTGGGCGGCGTGGTTCCAAATCCTCGATTGTCCTTAATTCATGAAGGAATTAGACTATGCAGACAGGAAGGGGTTGACCTGATTCTCGCAGTGGGTGGGGGCAGTGTTATTGACTCGGCAAAAGCCATCGCAATGGGAGTTTGTTACGACGGTGATGTTTGGGATATATTTGAGCAGCAAAAGACGATTACAGCAGCACTACCGGTTGCCACTGTCCTGACAATCCCGGCAGCAGGCAGCGAATCCAGTAACGGAACCGTAGTTACTAACGAAGAAAAACAGATGAAGCTACCTTATGGAAGCATTCATCTGCGTCCTTTGATCAGTGTCATGAACCCGGAATTGTTTTTTACCCTGCCGAAAAATCAAGTAGCTAACGGTGTGGCAGATATGATGAGTCATATCTTTGAGCGCTACTTCACAAATACCTTACAAACCGATTTAACCGACGGTTTATGCGAGACGACGCTGAAAACCATCATGAAAAACGCATTGAAGGTTTATTCCACTTCCCAAAACTATGATGCCTGGTGTCAAGTTGGTTTTGGAGGTACGATTGCACATAATGACTTGCTGGGACTTGGTCGTGAGCAGGATTGGGCCTGCCACGGTATGGAGCATGAACTCAGCGCTATTTATGATGTAGCTCATGGTGCAGGTCTGGCTGTATTGACTCCTGCGTGGATGCAGTACGTCTATAAGGACAATATTAACATGTTCGTTCAGTTTGCGGTAAATGTTATGGGAGTAGATGTCTGTTATCGCGATCCGGATGCCATAGTGTTGGAGGGTATCGAATGTTTGCGTAAATTCTTTAAACAGATGGGACTGCCTTCTACTTTGTCGGAACTGGGCATCGACGAAAGTAAGCTAGAAGTGATGGCAAAAAAAGCAACCGGAATAGCATACGGATCAGAGAATCCCCTTGGCGGCCTGAAAAAGCTGTATTGGCAAGATGTTCTTGAAATTTATAAACTGGCTAAGTAAAACTAACACTAATTTGCTGTAAAAATGTTAGAAACAATCAAAGACACTTGGGGGTGTCTCTTGATTCCCAGATGAAGATAGTATCCTACAGTCAAGAGACTGGAGGATAACTATCTTTTTTTTTGGAATCAATTAACATAAATCTTCTTCAAAAATTCTATGAATTCCATATATAGAATATGCATAAAAAAAACACTAAAATTTAGTGAAAATACACAAAAAACAAAGAATAATATTGTTTTGTTTGTGTATTGAAATGTGAGATAGCACTATGATATTATAAATGCATAAATTCTATAAATGAAATTAAAATTCCATATATGAAACGAGGTGTAAATTTGAACCAAAATGTCATAGAGCTCAATGACAAAATGAAAGGTTTAAGTTCAATGAAGGCACTATTAATTCTCAACTATTTAACTGAATCTGAGGATAGTGTGTCTATAACAGATATATCTGAGATGACTGGACTTAGCGCCAGTACAGTACATAGAGTATTGCAGGAAATGATTGCATGTGGTTTGGCATCAAAATGTGAAGAAAGTAAACAATATAAATTGGGATATGAAGCTTTAGCTATGGGGATGCGTATTAAAGCCAGTAATTATCTCCTTGACATTTCTATGGGTGAAATGATGCGGCTAAACGAAATAAGCAGAGAAACGATCCATCTCATTGCTATGGATGAACATATGGGAATATATATTGGAAAATTGGATACGAAAAACCCGATCGGTATGAAATCCCGTATTGGAAGAAGATTACCATTATATTGTACTGGCGGCGGTAAGGCATTAATGGCATATCAAAGTGAAGAATGGATAGAAGAGTATCTCAATAGTGCAGAATTAAAGAAGTTCACGCAGAACACGAAAGTTGACAAACAAGAATTACTCCAAGAGCTAAAGCTGATTCGAGAAAAAGGCTATGCAATCGATAATAAGGAACATAATCCTGATATCATATGTATCTCAGCACCTATTTTAGACCACACAGGAAAAGCAGTAAGTGCAATGAGTATATCAGCACCTGAATACCGGTTTCCTTTAGAGCAAGCTTTAATGTTTTCAAAAGATATCATTGATAGTACAGCTTTAGTTACAAAAAAGATATCAGATCGCAAATAAGTAATAGAAAGGAAGAGAAATGGAAAACTTTGAATATAAGAATCCCAAATACAGAAGTTCTCGAATCGTAAATGGTATCAATATGGGTGGCCCAAGAGCACATTTCAGAGGTATGGGTTATGTCAATCAAGAGTTGGCTAAACCATTTATTGGTGTCATTAATACATTTAACGAAATGCATCCGGGACATGTTCATCTAAACCGTATTGCCGGATTTGTTAAGGAAGGCGTAACAGCTGCAGGAGGTGTGCCTTTTGAAGTTAACACAATTTCAATCTGCGATGGTTTTGCCCAGGGCCATTCGGGAATGTGTAGCGTATTACCAAGTAGAGAAGTCATCGCAGATTCCATTGAAGTTTTTTCGAATGCACATAGTTTGGATGGTCTTGTCTTAATTGGTGGCTGCGATAAAATTGTACCGGCTATGATTATGGCTGCCCTTCGTATTAATTTGCCCGCCATCATAGTTACCGGGGGACCAATGATGCCTGGTGTATATAATGGCAAAAGTTATGCCTCATATGAATTGAAAGAAATGATTGGACAACTACAAAACGGTGAGATTTCTTACGAAGAGTATGAATATATGGAGGGGCTCATGTCTCCTGGTCCCGGTTCTTGCTCCATGATGGGAACAGCGAATAGTATGTCAGTTGCTGCTGAAGCAATGGGTTTAACAATGCCGCATAGCGCTTGTGCGCATGCAGTCAGTGGTAAAAAGAATCGAGTTGCAAAGTTAAGCGGTATGGAGATTGTACGTTTAGTGGAAGAACAGATTCTACCAAGGGACATTGTAACTCAGGAAATGCTTGAAGTATCTCTTCGAGTGTCGATGGCGGTAGGGGGTTCTACAAATATGACCCTACACTATCCAGCGATTGCTACTGAGGCAGGATTGAAGCTAACGCTTGAAGATATTGATCGAATTTGTGCGGAAACACCCTATTTAGCAAAGATTAAACCTTCCGGTAGTCATACCATGCTTGACCTTGATAATGCCGGTGGAGTTGGTGGTGTTATGAGAGAACTAGATGGTATTATCAATTTGGATTTAATAACAGTTAATGGAAAAACGCATCGAGAAAATGTTTATGCTGTTGTTGAAAGAAATGAAGAAGTTATACATACAGTTGAAAATGCCTATAGCAAGCAAGGATCATTAGCCGTCCTAAAGGGAAACTTAGCACCTTTGGGAAGTGTTGTTAAGCAAACTGCCGTTGCACCCCAAATGCTAAAACATAGTGGTCCAGCACGTTGTTTTGAAAACGAAGAAAAAGCTGTTGAAGCCATATCTGCTGGGCAGATTGAGCACGGCGATGTCATAATTATAAAAAATGAAGGACCTCAAAGCGGTCCGGGTATGAGAGAAATGTTGACTGCAACTGCTTTGTTAGTGGGGAAAGGATATGCAGAAACAGTAGCGCTGGTCACGGACGGAAGATTTTCAGGTGCAACAAGGGGACCATGTATTGGACATGTTTCGCCAGAAACTTCCAGAAAAGGGCCTATTGCCATAGTAAAGGACGGAGATATTATTGATATTGATATTCCGAATAGAAGTTTGAATGTGCGTTTAACGGACGAAGAAATTGCTAACCGTACGGCTCTATTAAAAGAGTTTGAGAACAAAAACACGGGATATTTATATCGCTATTCAAGAGATGTTTCCTCTGCTAATGAGGGTGCAATTTTGAAATAGAATACTTGAAGGAGAATGACATTGAATAAGGGATTAATGAGTGGCATTGCCGCACCGGTTGTAACACCCTACAACAAAGATGGCAGTGTTAATTATAAAGAATTTGAGAAAGTGAATACATTTGTAACGAGTAATGGTGTTCATGGAGTTTTTGTATCTGGAACAACAGGAGAATTTGTAAACCTTACAATAGAGGAAAGAAAGCAGCTTTTAATATCTGCTAAGAAGAGTGTAGTGAATGGCGCGAAAGTGATGTTCAATACAACAGCCATGAATCTAAAAGATATTTCTGAACTTTGCGGACATGCTCAGAGGGAAGGAGCGGATGCAGTTTCGTTTACAACACCCTATTATCACAAGTATGATAAGTCGGCACTGATAGATTATTTTAAAATATGTTGTGAAAAAGCTGGGGATTTACCCGTTTATCTTTACAATATGTCAGGAATGACAGGCAATCCGATCACAGCAGAATTGCTAAATGAAGTTATTAAAACATGTCCAAATGTGACAGGCATAAAAGATAGCAGTATGAATTTTATGACCATTCTTGAGTACCAGGATATTCTTGATGACCCTGATTTTGAAATCATTACAGGAAATGATGCACAAGTACTTGCCTCATTACAGGCTGGCGCATCGGGGGGGCTAATAGCAATTTCAGGGATTTTCCCAGAGTTATGCGTTAAAATATGGGATGAATTTCAAAAAGGTAATATTAAGGAAGCAGATTTAGCACAACGAAAAATATTAAAAATCCGAGAATTATGTAGGGGTGTAATGCCTGTTGTAAGTCATAAAGCGATCCTTTCATTAAGAGGATTTGACACGGGGCTGGCACGTTTTCCAATGAGAAATTTGAATGAGAAGGAATTAAATCGTATTAAGGATACTGTTACTAAATTGGACTTATTGTAATTATTAAAAGTTAAAAATTAAATTCAAAGGAGAAATAAAATCATGAAAAAATTAGTATCAATATTATTAGTATTGACTATGGTAATCGCACTTGCTGGTTGTAGCAGTACAAAAGAAAAAGAACCTTCTACTCAAACCACAGAGCAGGCTAAGGAAACGGAAACAGTCAAATCTTTAGATTTCCCCAAAAATCCAATTACAATCATTTGTCCTTGGGCAGCTGGGGGATCTTCTGACTCCATGGTTCGTGCGATTGCTGAAATAGGTAAAGAATATTTTGGAGTAGCAGTAAATGTTGTAAACAAGGACGGAGCCGGCGGTACGATTGCCACAACCGAATTTAAGAATACAAAAGCGGATGGATACACAATATGTCTTGAAGCAGTAGGTGTATTTACAACACAACCGTTTATGAGAGAGGTTCAATATAGCATGGATGACTTCAAGCCGGTTATAGGCTTAACAACAGAACCTATTATCATGGTTGCCGGAAAACAGTCTGGTATTACAAGTATTGATGATATGAAAGCTCTTGGGCGCTCCATCAGTTATGGTTTTTCCGGAACAGGAAGCTTACCCCAGTTAGCACAGGAGAAATTCTTCCAGGATTCAGGTTTAGAAGCAGAAGGAGTTCCATTTGAGGGAAGTGCACCAACGTTGACGGCTCTTCTTGGGAGTCACATTGATATTGGTGCCGCACACCCTGGTGAAATACTTCAATATGTTGAATCAGGTGATTTGATCCCAATCGGTGTCTTTAGTCAAGAGCGTGACAGCAGAGAAGCATTCAAAAATATTCCAACTTTCAAAGAATTAGGTTATGATATTGATATGAGTGTATGGAAGTTCTTAATAATACCAAAAGATGTTCCAGATGAAGTTTCAGCTTATTTAACTGAAACAATGGGTAAAATAATTGCAGATGAAAAATTTATAGAATTTGCTAATAATTCAAATTTAATGATTACACCGTATACACCGGAAGAAGTAATTCAGAAAGTAGCGGATGAAGCGGCTGTTAATAAAGAGCTATTAGCTAAATAATTGAAACAAAAATTTTGCCATTTCTTTTAAAGAAATGGCAACTCTTTGTAAGGAGGTTCTAGATATGAGTGACTATCAAAAAAATATGCTGTCTGGTGCAATATTTTTTCTTTTTGGTATCGTTCTTCTTTTTGCAATACCATTCACGATTCAACAAGGAAATCTCTCTGCAGTTGGTCCTCGAGCATTTCCAAATTTCATTGGGTATACTATGGTTTTTTTAAGTGGTGCGCATTTAGTGATAACGTTTATTTCCAACAAATTATCTTCAAAAAAGACAAATGAAAAAGATGATGTAATTAAAAATGGCAAAGAGTGTAGTTCTCAAGGGTTAAAAGATGAAATTCGTGTTATTGTTCTTGGTATCATTATGCTTTTATATGTTCTGACATTTGAAAACCTCGGTTTTTTTGCATCTACTTTTATTGCTTCTACTTTATCGCTTATTTTGTTCAAAGTTCATAAATGGTATCATTATTTGGCTGTTTATGGTTCTATTACATTAATCTACCTTGGCTTTACAAAATTGCTTTTTGTGATGCTGCCATAACTGAAAGGGAGGGACTCTATGATATTGGAAGTATTAAAAACACTATTTACACCGATGAACTTTCTGTTTTTAAATGTAGGTTTATTTAGTGGGATTATTGTTGGTGCATTACCTGGTTTAACAGGTACCATGTGTATTGCATTATTATTACCTTTAACATATGGTATGAATTCTATTACAAGTATGCTACTGCTACTTGGGGTTTATTGTGGTGGTATATTTGGTGGTTCAATTACAGCGATATTGATCAATACACCCGGAACACCGGCATCAGCCGCTACAGCCCTTGATGGGTATGCGATGGCTAAAAAAGGCCAAGCAGGACGCGCTTTACATACAGCACTCTCTGCATCAATAGTTGGAGGACTTTTTAGTACATTTGTTTTACTAGTTGCAGCTCCGGCAATAGCCTCTTTTGCCTTAAAATTTGGTCCCGTAGAGTATTTTGCACTGGGTGTTTTTGGATTGACAATTATATCCAGTGTGGGTGGTGATTCTATACTGAAAGGTTTAATGATGGGAATGGCCGGTTTGTTTGTCTCTACTATTGGGCTTGATCCTATCGATGGTATCCCTAGATTTTCGGGTAATATTACGGAGCTTCTTGGGGGTATTAAAATTATACCAGCACTCATTGGTTTGTTCGCAATTACCGAAATACTAAATAAGGGACGTAACATTTTCAATACTTCTGAAACCCCAATACAAATAGAGGGTAAAACGAAAACACGATTTATCGATGTGCTTAAGTATAAGATGGTATTATTGAAATCCAGTATATTAGGTGTTTTTATAGGTGCTGTTCCAGGTACGGGCGCGGCGATTGCTTCTTTTTTGGCGTATAACGAAGCAAAAAGAACATCTAAAACCCCGGAAGAATTCGGGAGGGGTTCAGAAGAAGCGGTGGTTGCATCAGAAGCAGCAAATAATGCTGTAACAGGTGCCACATTAATTCCTCTTTTGACGTTAGGCATTCCGGGGGATACGAATACCGCAGTTCTGATCGGAGCCTTAACGATGCAGGGGATTATTCCGGGGCCACAACTTTTCGTGGAACAAAGAAGTTGGGTGTATGCAATTATGTTTGGGCTTATATTAGTAAATTTATTTATGTATGTACAAGGTAAGTTTTTAATTAAATCTTTTATAAATGTAACAAAAGTGCCTTCTAATGTGATGATTCCGGTTCTCATAGTTTTGTGTGTAATTGGCGCCTATGCAGTTAATAACAATACCTTTGATGCGCTCCTAATGATTATATTCGGTATATTTGGTTATTTAATGTTAAAGCTGAAGTTCCCTCTAACACCTATGGTGATTGCAATAGTACTTGGACCAATGGTTGAGTCTAATATGAGAAGGGCTTTGATTTTGTCAAAAGGGAGTTGGAGTATTTTCGTAACTCGCCCAATCAGCTGTGTTTTCTTAATCATTGCAGTTTTAATGTTGTTTTTACCACTCATTAAAAAATATCTTATCAGAAGTTAAAAGTTCAGTTAAAAAAAGGGTTTTCAGGCATTTGGATTTCCAAAGTAGTGCGGAGGTTCCAATGCAGGAAAACCCTTATTTTGTTGTTTTAATATAAATAAACAGAGATAAACATTCTTGTCGAATATATTTGAATTTAGGCGTCTAGCATGGTAAAATATTCAAGAAACTGTTTTGATTTTTCTAAAATAAATGCAGATAGAATACAGGTGAACGGAGGGAGTAGTAAATCATGAGAAATTCAAAAAAATTTATTTTACTGTTAGCAATGTGTTGCTTGATACCATTCATGCACACAGATAAGGTGGAGGCTAAAAGTACAAAGGTAATAACATTGGAAGAAGGAAAAGAATATAATTATGATTTGAATGGTGACGGTAAAAAAGAGAAAATAAAATATTCATCAACTATTATGGAGGATGGTGGAATTCAATATAATGTAAATGTTAATAAAAAGCTTGCAATAAAAACATATTCAGAAGGGGAGGGAGAAGGTGCAGGTTTTTATTTAATCGATATAGACAGCAAAGATAATTATAAGGAGTTATATGTGAAGGTCGTTGGTGATACTGGTTATTATATAGAAGGCAATGTCTATCGTTACGAGGGAAATAAATTAAAAATATATTGCTCAACTGACAATGTAGGAGAAGTGGCTGGTAGATTTGAACTGGATCCTGTGAAAACCCAAAATGGAATAATAACTTTTGTAATGGATGCACCTTTTTATTCCGGATCCCTTGGCAGCTTTTATGCATATATACCGTTTAAAGTAGAAAATGGGAAGATGGCACTTGTAAAAAAAGGGGCATATGAAGTAAGTACTGATTGGCAAAAGAAAGAGTATATCGCAACAAAAACATTGTCTGCATCAACAACGATGGGAGGAAAAAAGAAAGCGTTTTCAATGAGACTGGGTGATACCTTCTACTTGCTTAAAATTAGTGTAAAAGATGGTGAAATTAGATACATCAAAATTAAAGATGCAACGGGTACAGTGGGATGGATAAAAGTACCGGATACTGAGTTTTATATGGCACCATATGGTGGAATATATTCATGGGGCTGAGAAATATAAAATGATTAAGAGGGAGAGCATAATTATATGAAAAACATAAGAAAAATGGTATTGATGTTTGCAATGGGCTGCTTGATTGCACTTATGCACACAGATAGGGCGGAGGCTAAAAGTACAAAGGTAGTAACATTGGAAGAAGGAAAAGAATACAAATATGATTTAAACGGTGATGGCAAAACAGAAAAGATAGAATGTTCTACGATAAGTTATAATGAAGAACAGTTGCTTATCCGTCTCACAATCAATAAAAAAGTAAAATATTCCGTAAAAAAATACTATGGTCAGGGGATAAACTTTTCAATTATAGACATTGATAGCAAGGATAAGTACAAGGAAATCTATGTGAAAGAAGAAGAAGGTAACTTTCAGTTTTCTGGAGCAAATTTTTATCGATACAACGGAAAGGAACTGGAACAGTACTGTTCAACGAATGCTGTTGCTATATCTCGTTTTGTTTGGCTATCAAGAGAACAATCTAGTAACGGAACTGTTGTTTATGTGATGTCGAGCCCATACGAGGAGTGTTTTTTGGGCTCCTATGATATTGAACTACCATACAAAGTAAAGAACGGTAAACTAGTTCTTGTAAAGAAAGCCTCTTATTCATTAAATAAGGATGCAATTTCTCAATTTCAAGCGCTTAAGAAAGTGGTTGCTTACTCTACAAAGGGTGGAAAAGAGAAAGTGTTTACATTGCAAAAAGACGAAGATTTCTATTTGTATAAAATTAGTGTGAAAAATAATGATATTGATTATGCATATATTAAAAATGCATCAGGTAAAAAGGGATGGATCAAAGTACCGACGTATGAAGAAGTCTATAATTAATAGGATTGACATCTTGTAAAAGTTAGTATAACATTATATTTTAATTTTATTAATAAACCGAAGCTTTGCCACCGGGTAAAGCAGATAAGGTGTTCTAAACATTCCATTAGGTCTTAGAAGGAATGTTTTAGGACACCTTTTAAGTTTTAAGAAGGAGCCAATAATGGAAAATATTATTAAGAATTTTGCAAAATATGTAAGTTTGAATATCCTTGGAATGATAGGTCTTTCTTGTTACATTCTTGCAGACACATATTTTGTATCTAAAGCATTGGGAGCAACCGGCGTTGCAGCACTAAACTTTTCTATATCTATTTATAGTGTAATACATGGAACTGGTTTAATGATCGGGATTGGTGGTGCTTCAAGATACAGCATATTATATTCTCAGAATGAAGTTAAGAAATCTAATGAAGTATATTCTACCAGTATGAAATTGGGCATCTTTTTAGGAGTTCTCTTTGTAATTATCGGAATATTTGGATCAAAATCTTTAGCGTTACGTTTAGGTGCGGATGCATCTACATTGCCTCTGATTCAAACATACCTGACTACCATACTGGTTTTTGCTCCATTTTTCATTATGAATAATATTCTTATTGCTTTTGTTCGTAATGATAATAATCCAAATTTGTCTATGATTGCGATGCTGACCGGCAGTCTTTCAAATATAATTTTGGATTATATCTTCATGTTTCCGCTTGGAATGGGTATGTTTGGAGCAGCTTTCGCCACCGGACTTGCCCCAATCATTAGCATTTGCATATTATTCATACATTTTATAAAGCGGATAAATAGCTTTAAACTAATTAAAAATAGTATTAGATGGTCGTATATTTATGATTTATGTAGTTTGGGATTATCTGCGTTTATTACTGAGGTTTCTTCCGCAGTTGTTTTAATAACCTTTAATCTAGTGATATTCAGACTTAAAGGTAATTTAGGTGTTGCATCCTATGGGATTATTGCGAATATAGCACTTGTAGGGGTTTCGATATTTACTGGAATTGCTCAGGGTATACAACCTCTTGTCAGCAAAGGGTATGGGATGAATAATCATGTTATATTAAAAAAAGTTATGAAATATGCGATTATTACTTCACTCAGCATAGCTTCCCTTATATATTTAACTGTGTTTTACAATGCTGATAATATCATAGGGCTTTTTAACAGTGAGCAAAATATAAAGATAGCACAGATTGCTAAGCATGGAATTAGAATTTATTTCATAGGTTTTTTCTTTGCGGGTATTAATATCATTATGGCAATGTATTTAAGCGCGATCGAGAGTGCCAAAGATGCATTTATCATATCCATTGCACGAGGATGTATTATTATTGTTCCCTTGGTGCTGTTATTATGTAGTATCTTTAAAATGACAGGTGTATGGTTGTCTTTTGTTTTAACTGAAAGTGTTGTAACGATAATCATTCTTATGGTAAATACAAAAAGAAAAATATTTATCTTGAGGAATTAATTACGCTGATCTTTTTTTATCTTTTTTCTGTTAAGATTGAAGTTTAGTCAGTAAACATCTACAATTAAATTAACAATATGCTTAGTAACATTGTCGTACAATAATAGTTATATTTGATGTATTATTATCGTATAAGGAGGAAACAATATGGATGTTTTTTCGGAATATTTATCGCATATTGATAACCAGCAACACCGGGTCCGAATGGAAGAAATTTTAAATTGGGTGTCGATGAAATTTCCGACGCTAATGCCAAAGATCGCTTGGAATCAGCCAGTGTTTACTGATCATGGCACATTTATTATCGGGTTCAGTGTAGCCAAACAACATATTGCGGTTGCTCCTGAAAAGGTAGGTATCAATCATTTTTCAGAAGAAATTGTTGGGGCAGGTTATGATCATACGAAAGAGTTAATACGTATCCGGTGGGATTATCCGGTTAATTTTTCATTACTTGAGAAAATTATTGAGTTTAATATTATGGACAAATCAGATTGTTCAACTTTTTGGCGGAAATAGATTTGAAAGGAGTGTATTACTATGGAGAATCAGGCTACAAATGACACGAAATCCCCGTCCCAATTAATCGATGAGAGAATAGAAGAACTAGGTGATTGGCGGGGCCAAATGCTCTCTAAGATGAGGAAGCTGATCAGGCAGGTCAACCCTGAGGTAGTCGAAGAGTGGAAGTGGAGAGGGACCCCTGTATGGTCTCATAATGGGATGATATGTACCGGGGAGACTTATAAGAATATCGTAAAGTTGACATTTGCCAAAGGGGCATCGCTGGAGGACCCCTCGCATTTATTTAACTCAAGCCTCGATGGAAACACTAGAAGAGCGATCGATTTTCATAAGGATGACGTGGTGGATGATGAGGCTCTAAAGATGTTAATCCATGAGGCCATTGACTTAAACATGTCTAGTCGAAAGACTTCCCGAAAGGTGTGAATTTCCAGGGAAACTTACTCTTGTTCGCAATAAATCGGACAAAAGAGGTAGAATATTCTAGATAATTTTAGGGCACTGTAGATAATAAAACCATCAGTGAATATTTCTATGCTAAGGTATAGTTTTCTTGACGTCCTGGACGTTAATTGGTTACAGTGACGGTAAGAAATTCACGTTCACAAAAATAAAAGAATTCGAGAGGTGTTTATTATGTTAGGTCATTATCTTATGTTTCAAAGAAACTGCGAGGAAGCATTGAACGTATATGAGAAAGCTTTTAATACAAAAATAATAATAATGCAAAAATATAAGGATATGCCTCCTAATCCTAACTTTCCAATAGCCGAAAGTGATTTAAACCTTGTTTTACATTCAAGAATTGTGATCGACGGAACAGAAATCATGTGTGCAGATAGTGGACAAGCTCTCTCGTCTGGAAACAATATGTATATTACCTTAACGTCGAGTAATGCAGAAATGGTAAATCAAGCATGGGCTACGTTGAAAGATGGTGGGAAGATATATTTAGAACTTAATTCAACTTTTTTTGCAAAACTTCATGGTCACTTGCAGGATAAGTTCGGCGTTAATTGGATGTTTACAGTAGAGTAATAAAATTTACGATGGGACTGTCGCAAAATAAATGTCTTCTATTTAATAAACAAGAAGTGTGATATTTTGCAACAGTCCCGTTTATGCTGCCATATTAATCGTTCATTGGTTTAACTTAAAGAAAAAGTAAGTACATATTAGGAGGCTATTATGAGCAAAATAGTATTTTTCTGTATTCCTGCGTATGGTCACACAAATCCAACCATACCAGTGGTTCAGGAATTGACAAAAAGAGGACATGAAGTTTGGTACTACATACTTGCAAAACTAAATTAGATTGCAAACTGTAGCTCCAGGAGCTGTCTTTGGTGAAGAGGTTTCATATCTGATTGTCAAAGTGATTGGATTCTACCTGAACACATAAACGATAGAGAGCCGATATACCTCTGATTTGGTCTCTATTTGTCTGATCGAGATATTGTTCAATGCCCTTAGTCATATCTTTGATTTTACTTTTGTCATTATAGTCAAAGTCAACCAGGCCTTCTTTTATTTTATCAATATAATGTTTCTGACCATTTGCGTGAAAGGAGAGCTTTAATGCATATATGATTAAAGCCTGTCGGATATGTTCAGAGGTAAAAATCCGGTAGTTGTTACCTACACAACGTTTCGCCGATAGAAGGCCTATCTTATCCCAGTATCGGATCGTTGTAACTGGTATCCCTGACTCACGACTAACATCATTTATTGTCAGCCGCTCCTGCCTTGTGCTTATAGGCCTTACTGCCTTGCAAAGGAGATTTAATGATATTTTTTTGGAAATGATTTTTTCTCGATTTAATTCTGCTTGGGTTTGGTTCACCATCCATAAAGCAGAATTTATTTTTTTAGCAATAACCTCTTTTAAAACTTTTGAAATAAAAGCCAAACGAAAGCCGCCCAACATTTCCCGGATACAGATAAAATAAGCAAAATGCTCTTCTGAATAAATTCGATATCCGGAAGCAGTACGTGTTACATTTGGAATCATATCCATATCTTCATAGTTTCTTAATGTAGTGGTACTGATGTTTAGCCTGCGTGAAATATCAATCGGTCGCATGACGATTACCTCCAACTATTAATATGATACAAACATTATAGCATAGTTTTAAACTTTTAAAGTATAAAATAGTCAATATCCAACATTATATTTTGGGAAAGTTCCATTATTGCTTTAATGTTATATAATTGAATTATAAAACATAGTATTGAGATAATTTCAAGGAGGAATAAAATGTCTAATATCAAACTTTGTGGTGTGAAAGAAGGAAATTTAAAGGATATTTCATTGGAAATACCTCGTGATAAGCTAGTGGTTTTTACGGGACTATCAGGATCCGGGAAGTCCACACTGGCAATTGATGTTATTTTTAATGAATGTCAAAGGCAGTATTTAGAGGCAATCGGACTGCAGGGAATCCATAAGCCCAAAATTGACTATATACGCAATGTATCACCGGCAATCTTAATTACACAAACAGAATCCAATAAAAACCCACGATCAACGGTTGGTACGCTGACTGATATATATACAGACCTGCGAATGGTATATGAAAAGCTGGGAATGCGGGAATGTCCCCACTGCCACGAAGTCATATCATCCGCAGAATGCAAAGAAGAAGTGGAAAAGGTGAATGGCGATTTTAACGTATTTATGTACTGCAGCCAATGTACTTACAGGATGGAAAAACTGACAAGAACGCATTATTCCTATAACACCAGGGAAGGGGCATGTAAAACTTGTGAAGGATTGGGAAAGGTTCTGACAATCAATAAAGAAAACGCAGTACACGAATCTTTATCATTGGAGAATGGCGCGGTGGCCTTTTGGGAACAAAAATATAAGGAATATCAAATTTTATCAATCTATAATGCCTTCCGGTACTATAACATTCCGGTGGAGCAGAATACCAGAGTCGAGAACTTTAGTGATATCCAAAAGTTAATTCTTTATTATGGTGTTGAAAGCGACGAAGTAAAGAGTGCGATTCCAGGAAGTCAACCTCCTAAGACCGTTGCGGCAGGCAGGTTTGAGGGCGTTTTACCTATGCTTTGGAGGAAGATGGCAGATAAGGGCGGAGATGCTAAACAATTGAATGAGTATTTTGATTTTGATATTTGCCCGGATTGCATGGGAGATCGCTTAGGTGAATTAAGCCGCAGCGTAACGGTAAACGGTACGCGCCTTCCGGAACTGTCTGTGCTCACTTTGGAAGAATTATTTGAATGGATACGGAAGTTGGAAAGTTCACTGAACGATAATGAACGTCGACTCATAGAAGCGTATTTATTGGACTTAAGAACTAAAATTCAAAGGATTGTAAATGTAGGGCTTGGATATCTTGCACTTGACCGTCAGACAATTACCCTGTCAGGCGGTGAGATGCAAAGAGTAAAATTGGCTGCTGCATTGGATTCTGATTTAACCGGGATTATTTATATTATGGATGAACCAACGATCGGACTTCATCCCAAAGATACGGAAGGAATGTTAGCAATACTCAAAAAGCTGCGTGATATGGGCAATACCGTTATCGTAATTGAGCATGACCCTGAGGTTATGGCACAAGCCGATTATATCGTGGATATTGGCCCTGGCTCAGGAAAACATGGCGGTGAAATCATCGGAACAGGGACATTGGAAAAGCTGAAAAGGCAATTAGCTTCCGTGACAGGAGCGTACTTGCGTAAAGATATTCCGGTTGCTCCGCTGCAAAGAATAGGAACAGGTGATGTAATCGAAGTAAGAAAAGCTAATTTAAATAATTTAAAAAATATTGATGTCCGTTTTCCGGTCGGCTGTCTTGTTTCCGTTACAGGAGTATCAGGTTCGGGAAAATCTACATTGGTTTTTGAAGTGCTTGCTGCGGCAAGAGGTGAAAATTATATTTCCGGAAATAATGTGTCAGGTACCCAGCAGTTTGACCAAATAGTAACCATAGAGCAAGCTGCAATTGCCAGAATGAAGCGATCCAATATAGCAACCTATTCTGACGTATATACAGAAATCCGTAAAATTTTCGGTGGGTTAAAAGAAGCCGGAGAGAAAGGACTAACGGCCAAGCACTTTTCCTTTAATACACCCGGTGGCCGTTGTGAAAATTGTGAGGGACTAGGGTATGTCACCAGTAATATGCTGTTTTTTACAAACATTGAAGTAACCTGTCCAGTCTGCGGTGGAAAGCAATTTAATGAAGAAGTCTTATCAGTAAAGTTCAAAGGATACTCGATCAAAGATATTCTTCAAATGAGTGTTGAAGATGCTTTGTATGCCTTTCAAGCTTATTCCAAAATAATGAGAATTCTGACGTTACTTCAAGACGTAGGGTTAGGATATCTAGAGCTTGGACAATCATTGACGACCTTATCCGGTGGTGAAGGACAGCGCTTAAAATTGGCGAAAGAACTGATTAACAATACAGGCAAACATAATTTATATTTGATGGATGAGCCTACAACCGGCCTGCATCCGGTAGATGTAGAAAATTTTCTTACTCTTTTAAACCACATCGTTGATTCTGGTAACACGGTCATTGTAGTGGAGCATAACCTACAGGTTATTCGAGCTTCCGACTGGATCATAGATCTTGGACCGGAGGGAGGTATAAATGGCGGTAAGGTATTATTTGCGGGGACACCATCGGAAATGCTGCACAGTGGAGAAACAATCACGGCGGATTTTTTAAGAAAATCGTATGCTGAGGAATGGAATTCTGAATTAATAGAGTAAATCAAATGTCATAAATCAAATGTCATAAATCAAATGTCATAAATCAAATGTCATAATTAAAATGTCATAAATAAAATAACGTTCCTAAATAATGAGTCAAACTAATATTTAAAAATTGTAATATCTTAGAAAAGATGCTATTATGTAGGATATAAAAATCTTAATTTTATTTATGCTATAGTTTGAGTTACATTATTCAACTATGTTCCTAAACTTTTTTGTGAGAAAGGAGCAATTCAATGACAATCAATCGAAGTAAAGTAGTAATCGTAGGAGCTGGCTTAGTAGGTTCTTCTACGGCATTCAGCTTGATTACACAAGGTATCTGTGATGAAGTAATGATTATAGATATAAATAAAAACAAAGCGCGTGGTGAGGTAATGGATTTATGCCATTGTGTGGAGTATTTAAATCGTAATGTGAAAGTAACGGAAGGAGAATATAAAGATTGTGCGGATGCAGATATCGTAGTAATTACAGCAGGAGCACCTCCGAAACCGGGACAGACCAGGTTGGATACACTGGAGTTATCGTCAAAAATTGTAAAATCCATTGTAGAGCCGATTATGGCATCCGGTTTTCGGGGACATTTTATCGTAGTATCAAATCCCGTTGATATCATTGCCTATTATGTTTATAAATTATCCGGCCTTCCAAAGAATCAAGTGATTGGTACCGGCACCGCAATGGATTCTGCAAGGTTAAAGTATTTTATTGGAGAACTGATCGGAGTAGATCCCAGAAGTGTACAAGGATATACGATGGGAGAACATGGTGACAGCCAGATGTGCCCCTGGTCTCACGTAACTGTTGGTGGTAAACGTTTTACTGATATACTTGAGGATAATAAGGAATATAAGAGCATAGATTTGGACGAAATTGTAAAACGTGTAACTCGTGTTGGTTTTGATATATTAGAAGTGAAAGGTACGACTTGTTATGGTATCGCAACTGCCGTTGTCGGAATTATAAAAGCCGTTATGAATGATGAGAATAAAGTTATACCGGTTTCAACGCTATTAGAAGGTGAGTTTGGAGAATATGATGTCTTTTGTGGTGTACCGGTAATTTTAAACCGTAATGGAGTGCATGACATAGTGGAAGTGCATTTAACACCGGAAGAATTAAAGAAATTAAAACATTCCATTTCAGTCATTCGAGAATATACGCATAAGATAATATAAATAAAAACAGAAAATCCCGTGATAGTTTTATTTCCAGGACAGATACGAATTGCAATGCAGCTTCTACTAGGTATGTTTATGTAGAAATCCGGTCTTCAACCAAAACTTTTCTTTGAATTGCACTGATAAAGCAGAGATGATACAAAAGAGGGATAAAATGAAATTAAATTTAGAAAAAATGTCCGAAGTTTTCTACAGGAATAGTGAGAAACTTGAAAACATACCAATCCTGGTTTCTATAAGAAAAGGCCTAACCTACATGATTCCTTTCTTGCTGTTAGGCTCCATTGCGTTGGTATTCATCAGTATTCCAATACCAGTATATCAAAATAAAATGGTTGAATTTTTCGGACCGGATTGGAAAAATTTATTTCTGTTCATAAGGGATAGCACATTCAACATTTTGTCTTTGATCATGGTCCTATGTATCAGTTATTCCATGGTGATTGAATACAACCAAAAAAATGCAAGTGCGATCAATCCCCTGATTGTATCACTAGTTTCTATGAGTTCATTTATAGCAACCATTGGAATTAGCAAACAAAGCTTCTCCATTGGGAGTATTGGAACAGAAGGTGTATTTATCGCTGTCGTTGTTTCGGTTTTTTCGTCTCTATTGTTTGTAAAATTAACTACAGTCGAATTCCTAAAAATAAGAGTTTTTACAGACGGTGCAGATTCAACCTTTCAAAATGCTATGGCCTCAATTTTCCCAGCCATTATAACAATCACAGTCTTTGCATTATTCGATCATTTATTAGCGAGTTTATTTCATATAGACGATGTTCAAACGTTCCTATCAGATGTTTTAAATAAAGCCTTCTCTAATGTAAATTCCACTTTTTGGACAGGAATATTGTTTGTTTTCCTGATACATATTTTCTGGTTCCTGGGTATGCACGGAAGTAACATATTAGAGCCAGTAGCTCAAAACATGTTTGTAACAGCCCTAAATACAAATCAAACAGCCATAAGTATCGGCCAAACACCACCTAATATATATACAAAAACTTTTTTTGATACTTTCGTACTAATGGGTGGTTGCGGAACTACGTTATGCTTAATACTTGCCATTTTTATTTCCGCAAGACATAAAAACAGACGCAGTCATGCCAAATTATCCTTGATTCCGGTGGTATTCAATATCAATGAAATGATAGTTTTCGGTATACCCATTGTCCTTAACCCTGTGTATGTCGTTCCATTTTTATTTATTCCGTTGTTATTGACAGCGATATCCTTCTTAGCTATGTATTTTGGAATTGTCCCTTATACGAGAAATCTGGTAGAATGGACAACCCCGGTTTTCCTTAGCGGATATATTTCAACTGGCTCAATCAGAGGCAGTATGCTGCAATTGTTCAACCTAAGCATTGGGACAATATGTTACATACCTTTTGTAAGACTTTCAGAAAAAATAGCGAATACCCAGACAGCAAATAATCTTAAGAAGTTATATTCCGCATATAAGGCGGACGAAGAACGAGGCGTTTCCTCATCACTTTTAACCAGACATGATGAGATTGGGAACATAGCTAGATTTTTAACATCTGAGCTTGAACATGATCTTAAGAATGATAAAGTTAAATTGTATTATCAACCCCAAACGAACTACGAAGGCAAAGTATTCGGTGTTGAGGCTCTTCTGCGATGGAAGCATGACAGCTACGGGTTTATTTACCCTCCGCTTGTGATCGCTCTTGCGGAAGAGATGCAATATACTGATATTCTTGGCGATTGGATCATAGATACCGCATGCATGGATCTTGAAAAGTTGAATATCGCCGGTGATATGGATATTGTAATGTCAATCAATATAAGTGCACTGCAATTGGATAGTGATAACTTTGTGGAACATCTAAAGGAGAGCATAAAAAAATATCATGTTAAACCGGATCGACTTAAAATAGAAATAACAGAACAAGTGGCTTTAACCGGTGGTAAAAAAATCATGGACAGAATTGAAGAGATGAGGGGAATTGGAATTAAGTTTGCTATGGATGATTTTGGAATGGGGCATAGTTCTTTGATGTATTTAAAGGAGTATGAATTTGATACGATCAAATTAGATGGGTCATTAGTCCGTGATCTGCTAAGTAAAAACAGCTGCCGTAATATCATATCTTCAATCGTAACCTTGGGTGAATCTCTGAATTATACTGTAATTGCAGAATACGTGGAGCAGGAGGAACAAAGACTCATTCTGCACGATATTGGATGTGACAGATATCAGGGCTATTTATATAGTGAAGCCTTACCTTATCATAAATTAATTGATTATATAAAAAAGAGAATTGATATAACAATCTAAAATAAATTTAATAAATATAGTAAACAATATATGTCAACAACCTTAGTAAATCAATAGGGTGGTTGGCATTTTTTTATAACAAGTGAATTAGCTTGCTAATTCATCTTGTGAGTTAAAAATGACTCGTGTGAAAGGGGGATTATAATTATGGAACAAGCAGTAGTTATAGGTCTCGTTATGCTGATCTGCGTTGTCATAATGCTGATAATAGGATTACCAATTAGTATCAGCATCGGTGCTGCATCAACAATATCTATGTTATTTATTCTTCCTTTTGAAAACGCAATGGCTACTTCATCACAAAAAATATTTTCGGGCGTAAATTCATTCTCCTTGCTGGCGATCCCGTTTTTCATACTTGCCGGTAACATTATGAATAATGGTGGTATAGCAATAAAGCTCGTTAATTGTGCGAAGGTAATCAGCGGACGAATGCCCGGTTCATTGGCACAGACCAATGTTGTCGCAAATATGCTTTTTGGAGCTATCAGTGGTTCTGGAGTTGCAGCGGCAGCAGCGATTGGCGGTACGTTAGGTCCTTTAGAAGAAAAAGAAGGATATTCAAAAGAATATGTTGCTGCAGTAAATATTGCATCTGCACCAACAGGTATGTTAATTCCACCAAGTAATACACTGATTGTATATTCTACAGTTGCAGGCAGTGTATCTATTTCTGCTTTATTTATGGCTGGGTACCTCCCAGGAATTATATGGGGACTTGGCGTTATGGTAATTGCAGGTTTTATGGCTGCAAAGCGCGGTTATACAGCGAATGAAAAACTCACTTTAAAAGTTGCACTAAAAACACTGATCGAGGCGGTTCCAAGTTTACTTTTAATTGTTATCGTAATTGGTGGAATTTTAAAAGGTGTATTTACTGCAACGGAAGGATCGGCGATTGCAGTGGTTTATTCCTTGATTTTAAGTTTTATTTATCGATCACTGAAAGTGAAAGATCTGCGTAAAATTTTATTAGATAGTGCAAAGATGAGTGCGATTGTAATTTTTATGATAGGGGTATCTTCTATCATGAGCTGGGTTATGAGCTTTACTCATATTCCGGCAATTATATCAAATGGTTTAATTGGGCTAACCGATAACAAGTTCATCATCCTATTACTTATGAATGTGATATTACTTATTGTTGGTACCTTTATGGATCCCACTCCAGCAGTATTAATTTTTACTCCGATATTTCTTCCGATTTGTACAAGCTTTGGTATGCATCCGGTTCATTTTGGTATCATGATAGTATTTAATCTTTGTATTGGAACCATTACACCACCGGTTGGGCCAATTCTTTTTACCGGTTGTAAGGTGGCAAATATAAAAATAGAAGAGGTATTTAAGACATTAATACCATACTTTGTAATAACCATAGTATTATTATTATTGGTAACTTATGTACCGGCTTTGTCGATGACAATTCCTAATATGCTTGGTTTAATTAAATAGTATCAAAAAACATGGAACAGACGATTTAAGAGCAAAAGGAGATTAATATGGAACAAAATCAGTTTTCACTAGAAGGAAAAGTTGCATTAGTTACAGGAGCGTCCTATGGCATCGGATTTGCTTTAGCAAGTGCGTATGCAAAAGCTGGTGCAACAATTGTTTTTAACGATATCAAACAGGAGCTTGTTGATAAAGGTATTGCCTCATATAATGAAATTGGAATTAAAGCGCATGGTTACGTATGTGATGTAACGAATGAAGATATGGTGAATGAAATGATCGCAAAAATCGAGGAAGAAGTAGGAGTTATTGATATTTTGGTTAATAACGCAGGTATTATCAAACGAATTCCTATGTGCGAGATGTCAGCAGCTGATTTCCGTCAAGTAATTGATGTTGACTTGAATGCACCTTTTATCTTATCAAAGGCAGTAATCCCAAGTATGATCAAAAAAGGTCATGGTAAAATTATAAATATTTGTTCTATGATGAGTGAGCTTGGCCGTGAAACGGTATCAGCCTATGCTGCAGCAAAAGGCGGTTTAAAAATGTTAACGAAAAATATTTGTTCAGAATATGGTGAATTTAATATTCAATGCAATGGTCTGGGACCTGGTTATATTGCAACTCCTCAAACGGAACCGTTACGTGTCCAAGGAAACCCATTTAATGATTTCATCATTGCAAAGACACCGGCAGGACGTTGGGGAACACCGGAAGATTTAATGGGACCAGCAGTTTTCCTTGCTTCTGATGCATCTAATTTTGTAAATGGACAGGTACTGTATGTGGACGGTGGCATTTTGGCCTATATAGGAAAACAACCCGTTTCGTAATATATTTATATAGCTTGGTAGGAGTAAAGAATAAGACATTTCTTTGCTCCTATCCTTATATGTAAATTTTAAGAAATAAAGGAATAAAAGTTATTACCATATTCTTGATGATTATTATTTTGATTTGGAAAAGGTGATTGTTCGTTGCGACGGAGTGTGATAAAATACGCATGATAGGAGTGTGTATAAAGATATGAGTAAGAATGAGACGAAAAATCTAAGTTATGTAGTATATGAAGAGTTAAAACGTGAAATTCTTAGTTTAGAATTGGTTCCCGGACAAGCGTTAAGTGAGAATGAGATATGTAAGAAGTTTGAAGTGTCAAGGACACCGGTAAGAGATGCATTATGGCGTCTTCAAGAACAAGGTTTTGTTGCAACATTGCCATATCGTGGTACATATGTAACAAAATTAAATATGAGTGAAATAAAACAATTGATTTATATGAGAATTTCGGTAGAAACGAATGTAATATGTGATTTTATGGATATTGCAACTCCTATGATGTTAGAAGAAGTACGTCACTTTATTCGCAAACAAGAAGCTATTATCTTAGAAAAAGATTTTACACCTGAGAAATTTTACCGTCTTGACTCGCAGATGCATGAAATATGGTTTGAAGTTACCGGAAAGAAAAAAATATGGGAAATTTTGCAGGCGGCTCAGGTACATTATACCAGATACCGAATGCTTGATTTTGAAACAGAAACAAATTTTACTCGAATTATAAAGGATCATAATAACTTGTTTGAAATGATTAAAAAGAAGGATAAAGCAGGATTAACAGCTTCACTGAAAGAGCATTTATCCTATAGTATAACACGTATGAAACAACATATTGAACTATATTACAAAGACTATTTTGAAGATTATATGGACGACAAACCATAAATGGGTTCATGGAGGTAAAAATGATTGTAGATAAATTTTCAAATCTGGGTTTCTATAAATCGGTTATCAAGAATTTGGATAATGCGATAGAAGCTGTTAAAAAATTAGAGAAGATGGAAGTTGGCAAATATGAGTTTGAAGGTGGGTTTTTCATGGTTCAGCAGGGTGTAACAAATCCTATGAATGAGGGAACCTTTGAAGTTCATAGAAAGTATGTGGATATTCACATTATCGTAGATGGCAGTGAAGATGTTGCATGGGGTTATCTTTCTGATTTGAAGGAAGAAACTGCATATGACGAAGAAAAAGATGCGGCCTTTTATTCAGGCAATACAGACCATAACATTCATGTGACGTCAGGAATGTGTTATGTAGCATTTCCTCATGATGGACACATGCCGGTTCGGCACGTCAGCCAATCTCAGTCCTATACTAAGATCGTGATTAAACTTCCGGCTGAATAATATGTACCACGAACTTCTATCTCTTTGGAGATAGGAGTTTTTTAATATCTTCACCATTGTTTAAACCCTCTTTTAATCATAGTTGATTTCGAAAATTAGATATGATATGATTTACAAAATGATAGAAAATAATTTATCTAAAGACAATCGCTTGGAGGCGGATATGAATAATCGGGGAAATCTAAATTTAGGTGATGAAATTCGTTTTATTGTTCAAGATGCGTTGAACAATAGGGATTTTAATAGACTAAACCGTGATATTGGAAATGTTGTTAATGGTGCTCTAGATGAGGTCAGAAGGTCAGTGGAACGAAAGCGGGAAAATCATCAGCATTGGAATAATACATGGAACAATAATACATGGAATCATAATACTAGAAATGATACTGCATGGAAAAATCCATCGTGGAACTCAAATGAATATCAGCAAAATCATAATAAAAATTCACAGACATGGAATTCAAATAGCAATCAGTACAGCCAGGAAAACAATTCTCAGAAAAACGTTAATCAAAATTACAGGTACAATTATCCGAATACCGCGGCACGAAAGCCGATGAAATGCACGGTTCCGGTTGGACAAGTTTCAGGAACACTTCTAACGGTATTTGGTACCATCGGAAGTTCTGCATCTGTAATTGCTTCCATTATATTAGCGGTGATTGGATATTTGGTTGGAAGCAGTGCGTTATATCATATTATTGTTCTAGGACTGGTGCCTTGCTTTGTGGCATGCCTTATTTTATCTTTAAATGGTAGTAGAATTCGTAAAAGATTAAAGAGATTTCAAAGGTATATATCACAAATGAATGGCCGTAACTACTGCTTGATTAAGGATTTTTCTTCCGTAACCGGACGAAGTAACAACTATACGGTTAAGGATCTGCAGAACATGATTGCAATTGGAATGTTTCCAGAAGGACATATTGACGAAAAAAAGACCTGTTTCATGTTAAATAGAGAAAGTTATGAACAGTATCTGAATTTACAGGAAAATATGAGAAAGAGGGACATGGAAGAACAGGACAAGAATAGCGGGCAGACGAAATCTCAAGAGAAAAAGACGAGTCAAGATCAGATGCAGGAAGATAATAAAAAGAAGAAGGATACATTGGATCCCATAATCAGGAAAGCAGTTGATGAAGGCCGTCAATACGTTCAAAAAATAAGAAATGCAAATATTGCAATACCGGGAGAAGAAATCTCACGCAAACTTGACAGACTGGAAGAAGTAACTGGAAAAATCTATGATTATGTAGAGATTCATCCTGAAAAGTTTCCTGAAATAAAGAAATTTACAGAATATTTTTTACCAACAACATTAAAAATATTGGATGCTTACAGAGAATTCGAATATCAGCCTGTGGAAGGTGAAAACATTTCATCTGCAAAGAAAGAGATCGAGGATACGATGGATACCATTAATTTTGCATTTGAAAATTTATTGGATGGTCTGTTTGAGGAAGTAGCAATGGATATATCAACGGATATTTCTGTTCTGGAAACGATGTTTGCGCAGGAAGGTTTAACTTAAAACAAGGGTTTGTTTGATTGTCACTATTCAGCTAGTCAATACAGAGAATGATCGTTCATTCAATGTTTCCGAAACAGTTCGGAAATCACTTGCCGAACGATTAGTGTGATTAACTGATCGTGGCTGAATAGTAACGTTTGATTAATACAAGATAAATCAGTAAATATATACTTGTCATGAAAAAACTATGGGGGAAGAAAATAATGAATAATGAAGTACCTACATTAACATTTGAGCCTTTTCGTGAAGGAACCGCTCCGGGAGAAGCATTCAATGAAATAGCAATAAAGGAAAATACTCAAATTGAAAAGCCGGCATATGATGAGAGCACTTTAACACCGGAAGAAAAGAAGATGGTGGATGATTTCGCAAGTCAAATTGATTTAAAGAAATCAAATCAAATTCTACAGTTTGGTGTAGGAGCGCAAAAGAAAATTGCAGACTTTTCGGAAACTGCAATCAACAATGTGAAAACCAAAGATTTGGGTGAAATAGGTGAAATGCTTTCTGGTGTGGTGACGGAATTAAAAAGTTTTGATGTAGAAGAAGAGGAAAAAGGGCTCTTTGGGTTCTTTAAAAAATCCTCGAATAAACTTACGGCATTGAAGGCGAAATATGATAAGGCAGAAGTAAATATTAAGAAAATCTGTGATGCTCTAGAATCGAATCAGATACAACTGTTAAAAGATATCGCAATGCTGGATAAAATGTATGATCTGAATAAAACTTATTTTAAAGAGCTTTCGATGTATATACTGGCTGGTAAGAAGAAGCTTACAAAAGTTCAGAAGGAAGAATTGCCTTTACTCATGGAAAAATCCCAAGTAAGTGGCTTGCCCGAGGATGCGCAGGCGGTGAATGATTTGACTGCGATCTGTAATCGTTTTGAGAAGAAGATACATGATCTGGAATTGACTAGAATGATATCGATTCAAATGGCACCACAGATTCGTCTGGTTCAAGGAAATGATACTATGATGGCTGAGAAAATCCAGTCCACGATTGTAAATACAATCCCTCTTTGGAAAAGCCAGATGGTGTTAGCCCTGGGAGTTGCTCATTCTGGTCAAGCAGCAAAAGCTCAGAGGGAAGTGACGAATATGACCAATGAGTTATTAAGAAAAAATGCAGAAACTCTCAAAATGGCAACCATAGATACCGCCAAGGAATCAGAACGAGGTATTGTGGATATTGAGACACTTCGCATCACCAATGAGTCATTGATTTCAACTCTTGAAGAAGTAATGCGTATTCAAACCGAAGGCCGACAGAAAAGAAAAGAAGCTGAAATTGAGCTGAACCGCATTGAGGGAGAATTAAAGAAGAAGTTATTAGAAATGAGAGGTTAATGCCAGAAATGGGTGTCTGTCGCCGAATAAAGAGGCATTGCAGGAATTTGACGATGAGTTTTCAAGACATATGTGGAAAGGTTCTGATCAAGGATGCTAAGCATGTGGTGTTTATGTTTGAGGATGGACTAAAGTTTGAAGCTGAGTTGGTGGCAGTGAAGAAATAGAAAATTAATCAGTAGAAGTAAAGAGGCTGTAGCTTAGAAGAAATTCTAGCTTAGCCTTATTTTTTGTGCTTATTTTACCTGATTCTAAAGTATAAGAATTGAGTATCAAATGGTTGATATTTATGAAAGTGATGTTTATGTAGCAATTAGGCTTCTATGAATAATTTTAATTAATTAAATATAAATTGGTAATATAAATTCATCAAACATAAATATATCACATAGAGATATATTTAAGCATATAATATATTATATTAAGTTTTATGGTGAGGAAAAATATGTATAATAATACAAAATATAGATATAATGAAAATTCAATGGGTTATGTACGGGTTATACACACAGTACCAGATGCGCCTAATGTTGACATATATGCTAATGATAAATTAATAATTAATAATCTTTCCTATGGTGACTATACAGATTATTTAGATATACCTGAAGGAACGTATAAAATATCTCTTTATGTTGCCGGAACTAAAAATTCTCCTGTTTTAGCTAATATGGTAACAGTTAATAAGAATTCTATATTAACTGTGGCTGCAGTTGGAACTCTTAGTGAAATAGGATTACTTGCTATTACTGATGCGAATTCGCCTAAAAAGACAGGTCAAGCTATGATTCGATTTTTACATCTTTCACCGAATGCTCCTGCAGTAGACATTACATTGCCAAATGGAACAGTTATTTTCAGTAACGTTTCCTTTAAACACATTACACCTTATATTGATGTTACCCCGATGAATTATACACTACAAGTTAGAGTAGCAGGAACTTCCAATGTAGTTCTTACAGTACCTAATGTTATTCTGGCCGCAGATAAATTCTATACTGTTTATGCAATTGGACTTGCAGGAGAAGAACCTGAACTTGAAGCATTATTATTATTGGATGGTAAATAATATTAATAGTTAATAAATGCAATGTCTGGTTCAAAGCAAGTTTGATTTTATATGGATTTTATCCTTGTTACAACGTAAAAATATGCGTGATTTAAATACAATAAGGATCCTCTATCTCCTTTTCAGGAAATAGAGGATTTTTTTGGCTCTTGTGCATCCAAGCATGGGCATGATGCTTATGGGTATCGATATCGGTTCGTCCTTCATAACAATGAATATTAAAGATTTTAAAATAAAAATATAAAAAGTGCTAAAAATAATAATAAAGAAGTCATTCATAAAACGTAAGTGCCACATAAAAACGATAAAGTTGCTTAAAATACAACTGCTATATGTAGATACAATAAACAATTCAGCTATGAAGTAGTATCTTAAAATGATACTCTAGGGAAGTTGCTTAATGCTTGATAATAATTCGAAAAGAGATGGTGATCAATGAGAGATTTAAAGGAAATTACAATTGCAGAAGTAGCAATGATGTTACAAAAGAAAGAAATTTCTGTAAAAGAGTTGACTCAGGAGTATATCAAGCATATTAAAATCTTTGATCAGGGTGAACATGGCTTGAATAGTGTTTTAGAACTCAATCCGGAAGCAATGGAATTAGCAAAAGACTTGGATGAGCAGCTTACGAATAATAAAAATATATTATTTGGGATTCCTATTTTATTAAAAGATAATATTGATACAGCGGATCAAATGCATACCAGTGCAGGGTCTTTGGCTTTAGCAGATTCAAAGGCATTGGCTGATGCTGAAATCGTCAAAGGATTAAGGGCAAAAGGGGCATTGATAATAGGAAAAACAAACATGACGGAATTTGCTAACTATATGACGAAGGGGATGCCGGCCGGATATAGTTCGAGAGGGGGAACGGTATATTCTCCTTATCATCGGGAAAAGAGCCCTTCCGGTTCCAGCACAGGTTCAGCTGTTGCTGTTACTGCCAATCTTTGTACTGCATCCCTGGGAACGGATACCTCCGGTTCCATTATTTCACCTGCCATAAAAAATGGAATTGTTGGCTTTCGACCAAGTATAGGAGCTTTGAATCAGAAAGGCATCATTCCGATTAGCTTTACTTGCGATTCAGCAGGGCCCATGACCCGCACCGTATCGGATGCAGCAATTATTTTTATGGAACTTACGGGAATTCCAATAAACCTATATCATTCACAAGCCGAACAAAATCCGTTGACAATCGGTATTAATGAATATGAACTGAAAGATTTGAGTGGACAGGATGCGAAGAAAGCTGAAGCAATCATAAAAACTTTAAAAAAGGAAGGATTCACTCTTAAGAGAATTCATATAGAGCCAATGCCTATTGAAAATATAAAACAAATAGAACGATATGAGTTTAAATTTGCTTTAAATCGTTATCTTGGTAAATTACCAAATAATTACCCAATCCGTTCACTGAAGGATATAATTGAATTTAATGATCAGAATAGGGAAAAGGCATTAAAGTATGGTCAGACCCTTTTAATTGATGCAGAAGAGAATACCATAGGAGACTTAAGTGAGTCTGAATATAAGGAATTACTTCTGGATAGAGAACATCGTAAAAAATCGGTGATGGAAGCGTTGAGAGGATATGATGTTAGTATCTTCTTTAAAGAGAATATGATTTTACAGTATACCGGAATGCCCATTATAACCATTCCTCATGGATTAAATAATGATGGCATGCCTTATGGAATTAGTATGACTTCGTTTAACGATACAGATTTATTAAAGAATGCCTTACGAATAGAGCAAATTATTGGTAATCGTGTTCCACCAAAAGTGTAGATAGAAGCAAAAAACTCGGACCATTACATTTTCTGGGAGGATTTTTTGCTTCATGACATTTAAAATAGCTTAAAGTTTCATCTTAACATTGTGTTTTGTGCAGATGATCAAAGAACTTACTTAATGAGTACTGTTTGACATTTGTTCATTAAAATGGTAATCTTTGGATAACGAATTAACTGTGGTGAATTTTCTATTATTCATCTTTCGAAAAAGTTATTAAGGATTGGAGATTTATTATGTATGATAAAATAACAGAAAAAGATGTTAAAAGAATGGAAGAAGAGATTGAATACCGAAAACTTGTAATTCGAAAAGAGGCAATACAGGATGTACAAGAAGCAAGGGCGCATGGTGATTTAAGCGAAAACTTTGAGTATAAGGCCGCAAAGCAATATAAAAATCAGAATGAGAGTAGGATACGTTACCTGGAAAGAATGATAAAAACTGCAAATATTATATCAGAGACTTCGGAAGAGGATGAAGTCGGTCTGAATGATGTGGTTTCTATTAATATACCGGAGTTTGAGGAAGAAGAAACCTATAAGATTGTTACTACCGTCAGGGCAAATTCCCTAAAGGGTAAAATTAGTATTGATTCACCCCTCGGAAAAGCTTTGCTTCACCATAAAGTGAATGACATAGTAAGAGTAAAAGTAAATGATACATATGAATATGATGTTGTAATTCGAAAAATAGATAAAGCACAAGATGATGGTACAGATGAACTCCGGAAGTATTAATTATCATCTGGGAGGATGATGTTTCGATTCTTTGTATAATTTGAATTTGACCGAATAGCTCTGCCGCCAGTTTTCACAGGCTTTGAATTATGAAATTTCTTTGAATAATTCATAAGCCTTTTTTTGAGCCTCAAAAAGTACGGTATTACCAAGTTCTGTTATTGTATAGTATTTTCGAATTTTTCCATCTACTATTTTATTATTTTTTTCAAGGAGACCCTCCGTTTCCATATTATGAAGTAATGGATAGAGGGTACCGGGGCTCATATCATAGCCGTGTTCACTAAGTTCTTCTATCATCCAGGCACCATAAAATGGTTCCTTTTTCGCATGATGTAAGATATGAATCTGAATAAACCCAAGGAAAAACTTTCTTAAAACTTTATCTTGCATTCTAATTTACTCCTCATGTATAATAAGCATTGTAATCCGATATCGATATGCGATATCATAACTATATCACTATTATTTACTTTGTTCAATATTTTTTAAAATATTATTTAAATTTTATTTTATTTTGAGATGATAAGTTAAAAAAGTATAATAAGATGTTAAACGAGTGGATGATAATAAAGAAAGGATATGCAAGTATGAGTGATGATAAAAGCATGGAAAAAGTAAGATGGACGACCTTTTTAAAGGATGTATTCATCTGCTCACTAGGCTCTTATGGGGGACCCGAAGCGCATTACGGTGTTTTTACCGATCAGATGGTGATAAAGAAAAAATACTTAAATGAAGAAGAGTTAATTGAATTAATAGGGTTATGTAGTGTTTTACCTGGACCATCAAGTACTCAGACCATTGTTTCCATTGGTTTCAAAATGGGGGGGCCGGTTTTAGCATTTCTGACTATGTTAGTATGGGCATTGCCGGTGCTTACCGTGATGACATTACTTTCCTTTTTATATCAATTTTTAAACCATATGAATATTTCTAATGAGGGACTGCGTTTTATCGGACCTATGGCAGTTGGATTTATTATCGTAGCAGCATATCGTATTGGACGTAAAGTAGTAACAGATAAAATCTCAATGTTTTTATTTCTAATGGGAGCAGTTACTACTTATTTTATACGAGACCCATGGATCTATCCTCTTGTTTTAATCATAGGTGGAGTTGTGTGTATCATCACATCGAATGAGAAGAACATTTGGAATCGTGTAAAATTAAATCCACCATGGAAATATATTATCGCATTTGGAATTTTTGCAATAGGAAGTATCATTCTATCAATGATATGGGATAACCGTATTATACATTTATTTGACAGCTTCTACCGCTATGGTTACTTGGTTTTTGGTGGTGGGCAGGTGGTGGTACCGGTTATGTATAGTGAACTCGTAGAAATTTATAGATATATGACCGATCAGGAATTTTTAATTGGTTATGGATTAGTACAAGGGCTTCCAGGGCCAATGTTTAGCTTTAGCGCTTATGCCGGAGGTATGGCAGCACGTGGTAGTTCTGCTTTATTTCAAGTATTAGGAGCGGTAGCCGGTGGAATAGGAATATTCTTGCCAGGTTTATTCTTGATCTATTTTATTTATCCAATATGGGAAAACTTGAAGAAGATTAAGGGAATAAAAATATCCTTGAAAGGGTTTAATGCGGTAGCCGGTGGATTAATTGCGGTAGCCGCCATCCTATTGATGCAAAAGAGTGAGTTAGCACTATATAATATTATTGTCGTACTATTCACTGTGATATTATTATTTACAAAAAAAATTCCGGCTCCATTCATCGTGCTGATTATATTAATTGCAGGCTTTGTTATTAAATAATACCCAAGATCTCCCATCCTTGATATTTACCAATTAAAGTTATATAATAAACTCTGAGAAAGCATGGTTATTACTATCTAACAACAATGAAAATGAAACATACGCGAAGTTAAGTGAAAAAAATTTAGTTTTAAGATTTTTATATAAAAACAGATTTAATATAACAACAGATTTAATAGAAAAACAGATTTAATTGAAAAACAGGATGTTTTAATAAGAAAAGCAGTAAAGGAGAGTTAATGATGTCTGAAAGAAATTACAAATCGGAGCTTGTAGGAGTTTTTGGATGCCCTGTAGCAGAAAATCCAACGATCGTTATGCAGGAGGCAGCATTTAAAGCACTAAACCTGAACTTTCGATATCTTACTATCGAAGTCAGACCCCAGGATCTTGAAACCGCGATAAAAGGTATTCTTGCATGTAACTTTAAAGGTATTAACCTGACAATACCGCATAAGGTCGAAGTACTGAAATACCTTGATGTAATAGCAGATGATGCCAAGCTTATGGGAGCAGTGAATACAATATATGTAAAAAATGGTAGTCTTTATGGTGAGAATACAGACGGAAAAGGTTTTCTAATGTCATTAAGGAATGAAGCGAATGTTGAACCTAAGCATAAAAAGGTTGTAGTTTTAGGCGCTGGAGGTGCAGCAAGAGCAATAACGGTTGAACTTGCATTAGCTGGTGCAGAACACATCACTATAGTAAACAGAGATGAAAAAAGAGGCCAGGAGCTTGTTGCGCTACTGAACTCAAATACGGACTGCACCGCGAAATACGCGAGCTGGCATGAAACATTTTCTATTCCTGAAGGAACAGACGTACTTGTGAATGCTACTTCAATTGGTTTATATCCAAACGTAAGCAGTAAGGCAGATATTGATTATGACACAATAAAACCCGGAATGACCGTCTGTGATGTTATTCCAAACCCGCCTAGCACCCTGTTCCTTGAGGAAGCAAAAAAGCGAGGAGCTAAGACATTGGACGGACTTGGAATGCTTGTAAATCAAGGGGCGATTGGTTTTAAGATATGGACTGGTATGGAAGCACCGGTAGAAGTGATGAAGAATGCCTTACGACAGGAGTTTGGGATTAAATAAGTGAAGGCCATAAAAGATAATTTGAAGCAAAGGGCAAAAAAGTTAAAATTAGATATACCGGCAGTTTTTTTAGCTTTGAAAATCAAATCTACTCCATGGTACGCGAAAGCAATAGCCACAATGACCATAGTATATGCTCTATCTCCGATTGATTTAATTCCTGACTTTATACCGGTACTTGGATATTTGGATGATATTATTCTACTACCCGCATTGGTTGCATTAACAATAAAGTTAATACCAGACAGTGTATTTGAAGAATGCCGAAGGGATGCCGATGGACTATGGAGAGAGGGGAAACCCAAGAGATGGTACTATGCGGTCCCTATTATTTTACTATGGATAGTTATCATTATAGTATTTATGCAAATAATAAATAAATGACTTCTAAGATTTCTTATCGTTAGTAAAATCTATTATGAAAAGGTTAAAAGTTAATGGAGGGATATAACAATGAATGCTATATTTCAAAGAACAAGCGTCAGAAAGTATGAGAATAAGGAAATCGAAAATGAAAAAATTGAATTATTATTGAAAGCCGCTATGTCTGCACCATCTGCTGCTAACCAGCAGCCATGGGAATTTTATATTGTAAAGGATAAGGATATCATAGATAAACTGTCTAACTGTAGTCCTTATGCAAAATGTGTAAAAGGAGCACCAGTGGCAATTGTAAATTGTTATAGAAAAGATATCGAAATGCCGGAATATGCAGAAATTGATTTGAGCGCATGTACAGAAAATATACTACTTGAGGCAGTTGAACTAGGATTGGGAGCGGTATGGATAGGTATTGCACCACTGGTTGACAGAATGCAGTCAGTAAAGGATATATTGGGAATTCCGGATCATCTTCATGCATTTGCAATTATCCCAGTCGGATATCCGATAAATGAAGATAATCAGCAGGATCGATACGATAAGACCCGCGTTCATTATAAATAATGAACCTGCGGGGCGTTTATTTAACTAATCAGGATAGAATAATCGCTATTTGATTAAGTGAACTCATTTCAGGAAAGCATTTCAGAGGGTAGCAAGACTTTTTAGAATAATATTTTATTGCATATTGTTCACTTGACATGCTAAATAATGTATGTTATTATGCAAATATGACGAGGGAACGCTCCCACAAAGGAGAAACGAAGTATGATCACAATCAAAGATATAGCACGAATCGCTGGGGTATCGAAATCTACAGTATCAAGGGTATTAACAGATAGTGGTTATGTAAATGAAGATACAAAACGCAAAATCGAAGATGTCATGAAAGAATATGGATATCAGCCCTCAGCATCAGCTAGAAATCTTTCGAAAAGAGAAACCCGTACCATTGGAGTTATCGTTCCCGAAATAGGAAATAGTTTTTTCAGTGAGGTGCTTAGCGGAATTACTGAAATCGTAGACCGTAATGATCTGACTTTAATCTATTGTAATACAGATAATAATGCATTAAAAGAAGAAAAGGCATTGAAAATGTTAGCAGGTCAGAGAGTTCGAGGAATGATACTTACGCCTGCCATTGATTATTCGGAACCTAATGTTGTAAAAAAGCTCCGTGAACTGTTGAATAAGCTGAATGCTCCTGTAGTATTTGTGGATCGAGATATGGAAAATTCAAAATGGGATGGAGTCTTTTATGAGAATTTTCAAAGTGCATATTGTGCCACCGAGGTACTAATTAAGGAAGGGCATCAAACGATAGGAATTATTACCGGAGATTTAAACTTGAAAATTGCGCGGGACCGTTTTAAAGGATATTGCCAGGCGATGGAAGACTATCACATTCCGGTTTATGATAAGCATATCTATCATGGAGATTTTCAAACCAATACAGCTTATAAGCTGAGTAAACAGATGTTTGAAAGTGGTGATATTCCGGATGCTATTTTTACCTGTAACAATCTTACAAGTCTTGGTTTCATTAAGGCTGCAAGAGAAAACAAGATAAAACTTGGTAGAGACATTGCAGCAATTGGAATAGACCATGTTGAAGTATTGGATATTATTGATTATAATTTTAGCTGTGTTACAAGAGATGCTGTTGAAATGGGAAGAAAAGCTATGAATTTATTGCTTGACCGGATAGAAAATCCAACAAAAGAGAGAACGATTAGTGTTATGCCATATCGCTTAGTGCTGAAAGGCTCTGAAAAAAAGGTTAATAAGGCTATATAAACTCTTAACAAAATATAAAACGACTGTTTAGAATTATCATATTACAACTAAACAGTCGTAAATGTTAAGATATAAGAAGCTTATATTTTTTAATCTATATGGGAACGGTCCCATTGTGGATGAAATAGTTGCAGGAAGGTACCGCCTGTAGTTATATAGATTGTCAGAAAGGAACGTGATGAAATAAATCAAAGATAAAGAATAGATCTAAATTATCGGCGGTGCATCTACCATTGAGCAGCTAGAAAAAAATACACAGGCTACCGAGTGGGACATAAATGATGAGCAGATGAGGGAGATCGGCGAAATCATTCAACCTTTTGAATATCTATAGATGGAGGGAAAGCATGCGAGATTTAGTAAATGGAATGGCACATATTGGTATTCCTACGAAAGAGTTAAGTAACTCCATAGAATTTTATAAAAACCTTGGTTTTGAGGTAATACATATGTGCGGTGAGAAGGAAGAAGATACCGTTGCATTAAGTACACAGAGTATCTGGCAAAGTGCTGCTTATTTAATATCAGGTGGGATGCCAATGACCATGGTTCCAAAAGTTTGGCCTTATATCAATTGGGCAAAAGTAAGTATTGGATTTTTGCCTTTAATATGTATAGGAGCCGTGGCCCTTATGGTGGTTTATTATCAGTTTCAAAGAAAAATGGTGTTGGGCCGAACAATGCTAGCACTTGGATCGAACGAAAAAGCGGCAAGGCTGATCGGACTCAATGTTTCAAAGGCGAAACTCTTTGCATTTGTATTATCTAGGTTAAGTGCTTCCCTAGGTGGAATATTCTTTGCAGTAAAATTAAAAAGCGGAATTCCCACGGTAGGAGGGCAATATACTCTTATGGCAATTGCTTCAGCGGTTTTAGGTGGTGTATTACTGACCGGTGGAAAAGGAAACGTTCTTTTAACAATATTGGGAGTAGCTCTAATCACAGTAATCCAGAATGGGATGAATGTAATTGCCGTAGATGGATTTTGGCAACAAAATGTATTTGGATTACTAGTGATTATCGCTATCTATATGAACACAGATAAAAGCAGAAGGGATCTCATCGTAAAGTAAAGAAAAGGAGTGGATACTGAAAAACAGTTTTTGACTATCTGGTTACATCCGTCAAAAACTGTTTTTGTATTGCGTTTATTATAAAGGGACTTTTTCTATTTCGTATTGTGAATATATGACTAACCATAATTGAGTATTATAGAGTGTAATACTCCAAATACCAGTCCCAAGTAAATCAAATGCATCTACCAAACTTAATAATGAGTTTATACTTCTTGCATCTATGAACCAGACAATATGTTCAATCTGATTACCGTAACGATCTACTTTATACGTATAATAGGGTGTCTGGGATAGGTCATCAAATTGTATCGTTGCTCCTACACTACGTGCTAAATCAATAGCTCTATTAAGGCTTAAAGAATTAACACTGGAAAGGCCTGCGTAATATGGAAGTTCCCAATCGTAACCTATGGTTGCTAAGCCAATAATTATTTTGTCAGAGGGTATGTATCCTCTAACATAATTTAAAAATGCATCAATATTATAGATGGAACTGATCGGTGAAGGTGGATTAATATTAGTTGCCCATTGATAATCCATAAAAATAATATTGTGAGCTAATTGATTCAATTGTGAATAATCAACTTGTTCAAATCTTATTTCATTGCTACTATTAATTGTGTTAGGGTTTATCGTTACGAATACCAGATATCCTTCTTCGCTTAATCTGCTTGCTATTTTGGTAAAATAATTCTCATACAATTGTAAATTTGAGATGCTAATATATTCAAAAGAGATATTCACACCATAATAACCTTTGGATCTCAAAATAGCAAGTAAGTTTTCTACATGATTATTTTGAAAATTTTCATTTAGCAGTAAATCAAATGCAATTCGAATATTCACCTCTCCCTGAATTGTTAATGTTGTTAATAACATAAGCGGCATGACACCGTAATCCTTTGCTATTTGAATAATTTCGGTATCATCATAATAAGAAATGATATCTCCTTCCGTTGTTGCGGTATAATTTAATACGGATAGATAGGTTAAATAAGGTAACGTCTTTCGGAGAGTATCCTTATTTATATATGGAACTGTATTACCATGGGTAATAATTTTTCTTTTTGTTTTATATTTAATAACAATGGTCTCGCCCGGATATATATAATCTCTTTCAGAGAGAAACGGGTTATTGATTAATAATTGTATTACCGTAACGTTAAAAGAGTTGGCTATATCTATTAATGAATCCCCTTCTTTTACTGTATAAACGAGTTCCGGATATGATATCACGATTGATTGTCCAATCACTAAGTTATCTGGATTTTCTAATCCATTCTCTTGAATTAACCTTGTTACGGATATACCATAATAATCAGCAATTGATTGTATGGTATCCCCTGGCTGAACAACATGAATTAGCATATAAAACCTCAAATCTTTTTTAATACATTATATGATTTGTTCATCAAACAATTACGGTCATATAATAATCGTGAGTAGATACACGAAACGTTATGTTTGGAATGGTTTAGTATGTTTGAGCAAATTCTTTCAGCACTGAAAACTGGAAGGATATTGTTTTTTAGAGTATATGAAACCAAAACATCCATAAACAAAACAGAAGACCTGCCAAGTTTGCGCATATCGGAATTAATTTTATCCGGAAATCGGTTGATCTGATCCGAATAAGATACGCAGTTTCTGTTGTACATGCCGATAGGATGATACATCCGCAAATTTTCATTGGTAGAACAAACATTAATAGAGAAAAACGAATGATACCGAGATATATTAACAAGCAAAGTGCAAAAAATGAAATGATCTGTATTAGTGAGATGGCAAGTGGAATGATGTTATATTCCTTTTTTCGTCTTCTGACAATTAGTGAAAGCTCCCTTAGGAAGCAAGTAAGTATAGAAACGAAAAAAAGTAATGGAATTAAAATTTGAACATTCCTATGATGCCACCATGAAACCTTTGAATATGTGATCGCCGATTCGGTTGATATGAAAGTTTTCCCACCTTTTTCTTGGAACTTCAGTATCCCGATCGACGAAGCATAAAGATTTTCTCCGATTAAAGTCATTTTTTCGCCGTGAATTGAATACGTTTCATCCGCTTCTCTACGGATGTTCAGTGTTTTCCCCGGGATCAGATATCTTAATATTTTTTCCGGAGTGTTATTACTTGACCAGTTGTTTACATACAAGCCGTTGATATCAAGGTTTTCCACATTGGACCGGAAATCAGTCAGATGCGATTCCCCATAAAGCAAGTCAGTCGCTTTCTTCATAATGGCATTTATTTTATCCTCCGGAAGATATGTGTTGAAGGATAAAAAAATACCGGTTTGCTGTTCGGGGTATAGGGCTATTCTGGTATAAAAATGCAGTGTTTCACCTTTTTTATCATAATATAACTTGTTGTTTCTTGTTTTTCTGCTCCAGACATAACCGATACCTTCCAGGTCTTCCGACATAGAGAATTGCCTGAGGAACAGTTCTTTCTTAGACGTTGTAGATAAAATCCGTGTATCCTGTTCTTCTAAGAGCCACTGCATATACTTTGCCATATCCTCGGCTGTGGATACAGCGGATCCCTCAGGGTAGAGATTCATATAGGGTTCGAGAGTTTCGCTACCGTCAGGTAAATATGGCTTTGACACATAGGCAGTATCCTGCATATGTTCAAAGGTTGTATGATTCATATCTAGTGGAAGGAAAATCCGCTCTCGACAGTACTGTGCAAAACTTTGATTTGTAATACACTCTACTACATACGCAGCAAGTGCGATCCCATAGTTGGAATAGGAGATTACTTCACCTGGCTTAAATGCCTGCGCTGGTACATAGTTACGAATACTTTCGGCAAGAGGTTCCGTATCACTAATATTGTAAACAGCCATCCCGGTTACGGTTTCTTCAAATCCTGCCGTATGGGTAAGAAGCTGATACATGTTAACTGGATATGAAAAAGGTGGAAAATCGGGTGGCAGGTAAGTTGAAATATCACAATTTAAATCCAGATGCCCTTCCTGATGTAGTATTTGCACTGCAACTGCAACAAACGTTTTTGAGACTGAGCCGATTCGGAAGGCTATTTTTTCTCCATCAGCGGCGATATTATGGAATTCATCAGCAAAACCATATCCTTTGCATAATATCGTATCGCCATCCTTTACTATTGATAAGACAGCTCCCTTCGCATTCCCCGCTTCTATCACGCTATTAACCATGTTGTCTAGTTCATTACTGATTTCATGATTTTCCCTAGCAAGTGCAGGCGTTTCTATTACGGACAGAAGTATTAGTACTGCTATGCATAGCCTAAAAAATTTCATATAAAATTCCCTCCAAATTTATTGATGAGAGTATTATATCGAGTCAACCTGAAAAGCATCTTCACTTTACCTTAAATTTTCCTTAAAACTACCAAAATAAATTCCTTAATATGTATATTATGATATAATGAAAGCGGTAAGCGGATTAATTCATGAAATCCGGGTAGATGCCGTGCTTGCACGAGCAGATGCCAGGGTATCCATGAATAAGCGCAGCGTGAGCAAGCTTAATCCGCTTATTTCCACGATATAATGAAAGCGGAATAGAGTACAGTGCGAGAAAAACACTCGCACAACAAGCTTGCTTGCGAATACGATTGGAGTAATAAGGTGGGAATACGATTTTGAAATGAGGTGATTAGTTGAATATATTGGTTGCTGAGGATGAAGCGGATATTAGAAACCTATTGAAAATTAATCTGGAGGAAGAAGGATATCAGGTTTATGCGGCAAACGACGGAATAGCAGCTTTTGAAATTATGAAAAAGGAATCCATTCAACTGACTGTTTTAGATGTAATGATGCCCCGGCTGGATGGGTTTAATTTATTAAGAAAAATTCGGGAAACCAGTACGATACCTGTTATTTTTCTGACAGCAAGGACAGAAGATATGGATAAGGTACTAGGACTGGGAATGGGTGCAGATGATTACCTGACTAAGCCTTTTTCCATGAATGAGCTGCTTGCGCGAATCAAAGCACATCTGAGAAGAATCCATGAGTATCTTCCTATAATACAAAAGGAGGAATCATTTCTACAGTACGGAAGGCTTTGTATTGACAAAGACAGCTGCTGTGCTTATGTAAATGACGAGGCTGTAGAACTTAATGCTAAGGAATATAAACTCTTGCTTTTATTTATGGAGAATCCAGAAAGAGTTTTTACGAAAAAACAACTTTACCATGCGGTGTGGGATGAGGACTATTATTATGATGATAACACGATTATGGTTCATATCAGTCACCTGCGAAATAAAATAGAGTCCGATCCGCAAAATCCTGAATACATCAAGACCATAAGAGGAATTGGCTATAAGCTTCATAGGATAGGTGACAGTAAATGAGAAGAAAAATATCCAATCAGTTTATGATTCATTATTTGATCGTATTTTTATTGTCGATTGCTGCAGCATTTTTTGCATTATTGATGATGTCATTTGCGAATGACATCATCTCAAAAACGTTGGTAAAGAGTATATATCCTGCGAGTATGATCATGGAGGATGACTACACGGAAATAGACACAGCTCCCATCGTTCAAAACGGGGGAGGGGTTCAGATTGTCAGCGATCAGTATGAAGTGGTATATTCAACCGGCATCAATACGCTTGGAACTAAGAATCTTACGGTAAGTCAATTCACAGAATTCCTGGTTCAGAGTAAAAGCAAGGGAATTCCCTATCACTATGATATCGTTTATAACCCACAGGGAAAGTTCTGGCTGATTGTGACTTTTCCGACATCAATCCGGTTGGACTTTTCCCTAGTATATAATAAAGAAGCCGCCTCCAGGGATATGAAAAATGTGGTTGGCACATTAGTTGCAGTTATTATCTTTTATTTACTTTTACTAGCTTTATTTGCTGCCATTTTTTCAAAAATTACTGCCTTACGAATTACTAACCCTCTCAGAAAGCTAAGTGAAGGTACAAAACGTTTACGGGAAGGTGATTACTCTGTCCGGGTAGACCTTCACTTGATAAATGAATTTGCCGAGTTGCAGGATACCTTTAACTCCATGGCGGATAAAATTGAAAGGGAAAATGCCTTAAGAAGGCAGTCTGAGGACGACCGTAAGCAGCTCATTCTTGATATTTCTCATGATCTAAAAAATCCTTTGGCAAGTGTGACCGGATATGCTGAGCTTTGCTTAAAGAAAGCAGATGCTTATGATGAAGAACAAATCAAGTATCTTCAGATTATTTATAAGAATAGCCAAAGAGCAAATCGCCTCTTAAACGAACTTTTTGAATTGTCAAAGTTGGAAAGCCCTGAATTTACACTTAGGCTGATTAAAACAGACATCTGTGAATATCTCAGGCAAACGTGCGGGGACATTTTGCCGGCATTGGAGCAGGCTGGTTTTGCATATGATTTTGATATACCGGATAAATCAATATTTGTATTGATTGATACGGAACAAATGAGCCGGGTTTTCCATAATCTTGCTGATAATGTCATCCGATACAATTCAGAAGGTATCACGGTTATGATCAGTTTATATGAAGAAGTAGATAAAATATACATTCAATTTCAGGATAATGGAATTGGCATTCCTGCTGAAGTAGCTAAATATGTTTTAAAGCCATTTGTAAGAGTTGAAGATTCACGTAATTCCAAAACTGGTGGAACGGGTTTGGGACTTTCCATCGCTCATAAAATAGTTTTGGCACATGGAGGAAATCTTGAGTTAAATACAGATATAAATAAAGGATGTACTTTTTTAATTTCTCTCCCTATGATTTAAGGATGATTTAAGATTAAAAAAAGCTGGATTTAAGGTTCATTTGATATGATGAATATAAATTAATTCAGATTATTTTAATAAAGGAGAGATTGTATCATGGAATCATTGGAGAGTCATTTTTTTAATTGGTTTGGTGTATTGTTCTTTATCGTATTGTATAGTGTGGTGCTTTTTTTCTTCCATTTTACAGAAAAATAGATAAAAAGCCTCAGGGCACCTATCTTGCATTTGTTATCGCCTTTGCTATTGAAATGCACGGTATTCCCTTCAGCATGTAGCTTTTTACTGTTTTCATACTAATGTTATGGAGTAATTTACATTCTTACTATGATTATAGAGCATAACAAAAAGAAAAATGATAATAAAGTTAAAATTAGTGGTATAATGATTTGCAAGAGCAATTTTCACTGAAGAAATGAACTAAAATGAAACAGACTGGAGGATACTATGAATAACAACGATATATTGATAAGATTAAGATATGCATTGGATATTAAGGACATAGATATGATAACAATATTTAAACTGGGCGGCATTACATTAACGAAAGAAGAGTTGCAGATGATGTTATTAAAATCAAAAACTAATATCAGTGATTCGGATGAGGATGAGTTTATTGCGGATGAAGGTATGAAGAAATGTAATAACTATATGCTTGAGTCCTTCCTTAATGGGTTTATTGTTTTTAAAAGGGGTAAACAAGAATCAAACCTAAGTGAGCCTAAGAAAGATATATTTTTGATAAAAGACAATAAAGCTGTAAATAACGTTATGCTTAAAAAACTAAAAATAGCCCTTTCACTTACAAGTGAGGACATGCTTGATATTTTTAATATCGCAGGAGTTAATTTGTCAAACAGTGAATTAAGTGCAGTTTTACGAAGAGAAGGACAACGGAATTATAAGGAATGTGGAGACCGTTATACCAGACATTTCCTAAAGGGATTAGCAATTAAATATAGGAATATACAATGAAATTATAAGGAGAAAGGCTGAAAGAAAACCACTTTCATCCTTACTTATTTGGGCCTATTCTATTTTTGAATAGGTCGTCAAAAATAGAAAGGCATGGGTATAAATATGCAATTTAAAGAATTAAATGTAATACCTGCAATCATAAAGGCTTTAGAAAAGGAAAATTATACGGATCCAACACCGATACAGGAGGAGGCGATTCCCATTATTTTAAGTGGAAGGGATTTACTGGGATGCGCACAGACTGGAACCGGCAAAACGGCTGCATTTGCAATACCGACATTACAACTGCTTAGTAAAGATAAAGCAAATGAAGTTAAGGAAAAAAAAATAAAGGCTTTAATCGTTACTCCAACTAGAGAGTTAGCGCTTCAGATATATGAAAGCTTTTGCACCTATGGAAAATATACAAAATTAAAATGTTGTGTGATTTTTGGAGGAGTATCTCAAAAACCACAAGAGGAGAAATTGCAGCAAGGGGTTGATATTCTTGTAGCAACACCGGGTAGACTAAATGACTTACTGAATCAGAAGCATGTTGATTTAAAATATATTAAAATTTTTATTCTAGATGAAGCTGACCGTATGTTAGATATGGGATTCATTAATGATGTAAAAAAGATTTTATCTAAAACACCAGTGAATAAACAGACATTGTTATTTTCAGCAACCATGCCGCCTGACATCGCAAAGCTATCAAATGATTTTTTGAAAAATCCCGTAAAAATCGAAATAACACCGGTTTCGTCCACAGTGGATACAATCGAACAGTATTTGTATTACGTTGACAAAACGAATAAGAAGGACTTACTTTTATCAATATTAAAAGATAAAACCGTTGTATCTGCATTGGTATTTACCCGAACCAAACATGGAGCAGATCGTTTGGTTAGGCAATTAGCAAAAGAAAATGTGGCAGCTCAAGCGATACATGGAGATAAATCACAAGGAGCCAGGCAAAATGCTTTAAATAATTTTAAAGATAAAAAGTTAAGGATATTGATTGCTACGGATATTGCTGCAAGAGGGATTGACATAGATGAGTTATCTCATGTAATTAATTATGATTTACCTGATGTACCGGAAACTTATGTCCATCGAATTGGACGGACTGGCCGTGCCGGGTTTGGAGGTATAGCGATTTCTTTCTGTGATTTTGATGAGAAAGAGCAACTGACTGCGATAGAAAATTTGATCGGTAAACGATTAAATGAGGTGAAAGATCATCCTTACCCTTTGATGAACAATTTTCCGGCAATAAAAACTACACAGCCAAGAAAAGGGACTTCATCGGAAGCAGCATCCAAAACCTCTTCATCACGAAAACCATCTTTAAAACCTGCCTCATCGACAAAGAATGCAGCATTATCTACAGCCACACAAAAGGCACCAACACAAAAAATGACCACACAGAAAACACCTAAACAAAAAGTAGCAACACAAAAAACAACACAAAAAGCAACAACTCAAAAAGTATCCTCACAAAAAGCAACTCAAAAATTAGTTGCAGCTCCTAAGAAAAAGTACCGAATGACAGCAGATGGAACGCTGAAAGAAAAAAGGAGTTTTCTCAAGTTTACTAAGAAGGGTAGATAATAGTAGCAAGAAATTTATTCACTTATATGCTACTATCAGATAATAAAATACAGTTTACACATCCTGGAAGGAAATCGATACCGGGTAAACATCCGCTTGGAGTTGGTGCATAAAAGGATATAGGGAATGGAGGAACGAAATGATAAAGATCGGGTGTCATTTATCAACATCAAAGGGTTATGAAGCAATGGGTAAGAATGCTTTGATGATAGGTGCGAATACCTTTCAATTTTTTACTCGAAATCCGAGAGGCAGTAAGGCAAAAAACATTCAGCCTCAGGATATTGAGAAACTATTAATTATAATGGAAGAGAAAAATTTTGCAAAACTATTGGCACATGCGCCTTATACATTAAATCCTTGTTCAGATAAAGCTGAAACGAGAGAGTTTGCAAAAATTGTGATGGAAGATGACTTAAGAAGGATGGAATATCTGCCTGGTAATTACTATAATTTTCATCCGGGTAGTCATGTTGGACAAGGGGTAGAAATCGGTATTACTTATATTATCGATTTGCTTAACGACATCATTCGGGAGGATCAGACGACAACGATACTGTTAGAAACAATGTCAGGAAAAGGCAGTGAAATCGGAGGTACATTTGAGGAACTCAAACAAATCCTAAATGGGGTGAAATCTTCTGATAAAATGGGAATTTGCCTGGATACCTGCCATATTTATGACGCTGGTTATGATATTGTTAATAATTTAGATATGGTATTGGAAGAATTTGATCGAATTATTGGACTTGAAATGTTATGTGCGATTCATCTAAATGACAGTAAAAATCCTTTTTCCAGTCACAAGGACAGGCATGAGAAAATCGGAGAAGGTAGTCTTGGTTTAAGTACCTTTGAACATATAATAAATCATCCCAAACTCCGAAATTTACCAATGTTTTTAGAGACACCAAATGAGCTGGATGGTTATGCAAAGGAGATTGCTATGTTAAAAGGATTATTTATGGATTGACAATTATTAGTACGGTGATAAAATATTCTTAATATAATAAAATTAAGAGGTGATGATTATCAGTTCAGATTTCGATTTTTCGTCGTATATACAGCTTGTTGATTTTTTAGGAGCATGCTTTGGTGAGAATACGGAAGTTGTTCTATATGACTTTAGAGATATTAATCATTCCATTATTGCGATACATAATGGTCATATAAGTGGAAGAACAATTGGAGACCCTTTAACTAGTTTTGCTTTGTCAAAACTAAAGGATAAAGGAAAAGAAGGACCACCTTACTATTTAAATTATTTAGGATTATCAAAAAACAATACATCGTTGAAATCAAATAGTTTTTTTATATTGGATAAGAATGGTAATCCCAAAGGCATGCTTAGCATTAATATCGATGTTTCAAAATACCAACAGGCTGCAGAATTACTCCAAAAGTTGGCCTTTATCCCTAACGTTAAGCCCATTGAAAAGGATAATAATATTGAAGCTTTTCACTCCTCACCAAGAGATATGATTCAAGGAATTATCAATGAGGTAACAAATTCCGGTGAGATATCGATCGATCGTCTTTCGGTTGAAGAAAAAGTTGAAATAGTAAAACGTTTAAATATGGAAAAGTTCTTTTTGATTAAAGGTGCAGTCAGTGAAGTTTCAGAAGTATTAGGAATTTCAGAAGCAACCGTTTATCGTTATTTAAGCAAGATAAAAAGAGTTTAAGTAATAGTTTAAGTAATTGTTATAGTATAATAATTTGCTGATATAATTTTATCACAGTAAGAATTCATACTAATACAAAGCCATGATTTTGTGACTAAATCCACATTATCATGGCTTTTTTAACAAAGAAATATTTACCTGTTTATTTATTATGTATATTTTTGATGATGATATTGACAAAGTATTGAAAAAAGTATACAATAACATCATGATAATAATTTATTATCAATATAATAAATAATTGGTAGGAGGAATTCAAATGACTAACGCAAAGCATCCAGCAGAGCCGTTTAAAATTAAAATGGTAGAACCGCTTCATATTATATCGGAAGAAGAAAGAAAAAAGGCACTAGAAGAAGCGGGATACAACCCCTTTCTATTAAAATCAAAAGATGTTTATATTGATCTTCTTACGGATAGTGGTACCGGAGCAATGAGTGATAATCAGTGGGCGGGTATTATGCTTGGTGATGAAGCTTATGCTGGAAGTAAAAACTACTATAATATCTGTAACGCTGTAAAAGATATTTTTGATTATGATTTTGTTGTACCAACTCATCAAGGAAGAGGTGCAGAACAGGTATTATTCCCATTATTATTAAAACAGGGCCAATATGTATGCAGTAATTTTCATTTTGATACAACAAAAGCACATGTGGAATTATCAGGAGCGAAAGCTAAGAATTTTTTGATTCCGGAGGCAACCGATACAGGTACTTATTATGATTTCAAAGGTAATTTTAACATACCGGCTTTGGAAGCATTTATAACAGAAGTTGGTGAAGATAACATAGCATTCTTCATTATGACAGTAACAAATAATTCAGCAGGCGGGCAACCTGTTTCAATGGCTAATATGAAAGAATTAAAAAGAGTTGCTGATAAGTATGGAAAACGAATCGTAATGGATTCTGCAAGATTTGCTGAAAACGCAATGTTTATTAAGCTAAGAGAAGCAGGATATGAGAATGTTGCTATAAAAGATATTATAAAAGAAATGTATTCTTATGCAGATGTTTTAACGATGAGTGCAAAAAAAGATGCTATCGTAAATATGGGTGGAATGATTGCAATTAAAAGGGAGGAGGAAATATACAAAGGTGCTCAAGCAAGATGTGTACCAATGGAAGGCTTCGCAACTTACGGAGGTTTATCTGGAAGAGATATGGAAGCATTAGCCAGAGGTCTTTATGAAGGTATCGATGAGGATTATCTGAGGTATCGTCTGGGACAGATTAAGTATCTTGGTGACAAATTAATGGAAATTGGTATACCGATTCAATATCCTACTGGTGGCCATGCAGTTTTTGTTGATGCTAGAAAAATACTGCCTAACATTCCTGGAGATGAGTTCCCGGCTCAAGCATTATGTAATGCGCTATATCTGGCATCCGGTGTTCGTGCGGTAGAGATTGGATCTTTCCTTTTAGGAAGAAATCCTCTAACAGGAATACAGGAACCGGCACCGTTGGAATTGGTTCGATTAACAATTCCAAGAAGAGTTTACACTCAAAGCCATATGGATGAAATTGTTGAAGGATTCCGAAAAGTAATGGAACAGAAGGATAGCTTAGTTGGGTTAACCTTTGACTATGAGCCACCGGTGTTAAGACATTTCTTAGCGAGATTAAGACCATTGAATAAATAATATGTACAAAACTTTAATAGTATTATAGTTTCTCAAACAATTCTCATAGATTTAAAACTGCAGTTTTTATAAAGAAGATTAAGGTGTTAAAAGGTGTTAATCACATTTCTAGATGCAATATATTACTATGCCGGTAAACCAGCTATAGCAATGTATTGTATCCGGAAAGCACCGAAGGTGCTTATACTTTAATCAAGAATGGAATAAAATAAGTGACAACGATATTAAATCTTCTCAACAAATAAATGATAACTATATAGTATCCTGGGGAGGTACAATCATGAGAGAAAATTGGCAAAGCAGAAAAGGGTTTATCTTTGCTGCAGCAGGTGCTGCGATTGGTTTGGGAAATCTTTGGAGATTCCCGTTTCAGGCATATAAGAATGGTGGTGGAGCATTTCTGTTACCTTATTTTGTTGCCCTGATTACCTGTGCTATTCCATTGATGATTATGGAGTATGCTTATGGACGGAAAATTCGTGGTGGATCGGTTAAAGCATTTTCTAAATTAAAAAAGAAACTCGAGATTATTGGTTGGGTTCAAGTAATGGTACCGATTATAGTAATGACCTATTATTCGGCCATTATCGCTGTATCTGTAATTTTTATGGTTTATTCACTTGGTCATGCGTTTGGAATTATAAACTGGCTTTCTGACCCTGGTCCCATCATGGGGATGGTTACCGGTAGTGCAGAAAATGCGATGGATCTGGGTGCAGGAATAAGTATTTATATTTTAATTGCTGTGGTTTTTGTATGGCTTGCGAATTGGCTAATAGTAAAGAAAGGCATTTCCGGCGGAATTGAGAAAATGTCTAATATTTTTACACCAATGTTAATGATATTAATGCTGGTTTTTATGATTAATGCCGTTCGCCTGAATGGTGCTTCTATTGGATTGGAAGCTCTGTTTAAACCTGATTTTTCTAAAATATTAGATCCCGGTATCTGGGTTTCTGCCTATGCGCAGGTATTTTTCTCAACTACCTTAGCGGTTGGTGTTATGATTGCATATGGTTCCTATTTACATGAAAAAGCAGATGTTGTTAATAGTGCTTTTATCACCGTATTTGCAAACTCCAGTTTTGACCTTATCGCAGGTGTTTTAGTGTTTTCAACGTTAGGCTATTTGGTTAATTCTATGAATGTTGAATTTACATCCTTTGGTACAGGGGCAGGTGTTGCATTTATCGCCTTTCCCATTGCCATATCAACCATGTCAAGTAATGTTGTAGTTCAAGGATTATTGGGATTTGTTTTCTTCTTCTGCTTATTTATTGCAGGTATTTCGTCAAGTATCTCAATGCTTGAGTCCTTCGCAACTGCAGCACTGGATAAATTCAATATTCCCAGAAAGAAACTAATTACGATTATTTCAATCATTGGGTTCATCGGTAGTGCTTGCTTTGCAAGTTATGCTGGCTTTAATTATATTTTGGATATCGTTGATGCTTATGTAGGAAATATTGTTATCGCAGGTTTAGGTTTGGTTGAGGTTGTTGCAATCAGTTATATCTACGGAACCAAAGAACTTAGGAAGGAAGCAAATGAGTACTCGGACTTTAAGGTTGGTAAGTGGTGGGATTATTTACTTCGATACTTTACACCTTTACTTCTGGGTGCGGTTGTAGTCACAAATATTATTAATATTGTTACCGGATTATCAAGCATGGACAAAATTGGAGTAATCTCCAATATTATTTATGGATGGGGAACGGTTGTAATTATGATCGGTACTTCTATCATGTTCTACAAGAAAAAATGGACAACAAATGCTCAATAATAATTGGAGGAATAACCTATGTCGACAAGTGCTATTATTATGATGATCGTTGGATTAGGAACAGTATGGGGTGGGGCAATTGTTACAATCGTTATCGCGCTTTCCGTTGAAAAGAAGAATAAGATGAAAGCTGAGAAACAATAAGCTAAGAATACCTGACGATAGGGTTCTTTAAGTAGATTCATTTACTTAAGGAGCCCTATTTCGTATACATAACTGATATATTTTTGAAACATTGGATAATCTATTAAAAGATTTGGAGAGGAGCGATCATATGATATTGGATGTTATACATTTGCAGGAAGGTCTTTCGAATGCCTCGTTAGCTGCATATATTCCGAATTCATTTCCGGAACATCAGTTATTAAAACCCGCGGTTATTATTTGTCCAGGTGGTGCGTATCTTGGAATTACGGAGAAAGAGGCTGAACCGGTTGCATTAAAATTTATCTCCGAGGGCTATGCCGCATTTATATTGAGATATTCCATTGGAGAAATGGCAAGATTCCCCTCACCCTTTATTGATTTAGCAAGAGCGGTAATGATGATACGTTCCAATGCTTCAAAATGGGGAATACATCCGAATAATATCTGCATCTCCGGCTTTTCAACTGGCGGACATGTGGCATCTGCTTTCGCGGTATCCTGGCAGAATGAATTGTTCGCAAAAGCGTTAAATGCAGATCATACTTTGTTTAAGCCAGATGCATTGATTTTAGGATATCCGATATTAGATTTTAAACGTTTTAAAATGAAGCATGAAGATACCTCATCTGAAATGAGAACACTGATTGAGATGATGTTTACTTATATTTATGGAACATTGAATCCAAAAAATTCTCAAATTGATGAATGGAATATAATAAATCAAATAACATCGAACATGCCACCTACCTTTCTTTGGACAACTGCAGAGGATAACTATGCTGATATGGAGGAAATCATGGATTTCATAAAGTCATTAGCAGTTTATCATATTCCTTATGAATTGCACATCTTTCAGAAAGGTGATCATGGTCTGTCGCTGGGAAATCATACTGTGGGCTATGGGATGGAGAAGATCAGAAAACTTGGAAATGTACCTAACTGGATGACAATGGCTCTCCAATGGCTTAAAACGACACGGTCGGTATAATTATATAACAAAAATTAGATGTTCTGATACATTCGTTTATTATTCGAAGGAATGTTTACAGAACATCTTTTTCTGTATTGAATTTTTCATGGATAAAAGCAACTCCAAAATTTAATATGCCAAGGGGGAAATTTTGAACGAATAGGTCGGCAAGTAAATAACCATTGCACAATGCAAGGTTACGTATGGAATTCTCAATTCCTGTTAATAATAACTAGTTTATTTCACAGTGTCAACCAGAAATGCTCAAATATACTGATAGTCAAGATCTTACATATTATGAAAATTTAGATTACATAGATATCCTTGCAAAATGATATTATCTTTGATATTCAGATTAATATGTTTTATAATGGTGAAAATGAAATGTAAATTTAATTGATTGAGTCATTATTTGAAATTTGTTGAGAATAAGGAGATATGGAACTTGAACATTTACTTTGCACCTATGGAAGGAATTACAGGCTACATTTATCGAAATGCCCATAATGCTTATTTCCATAGCATAGATAAATACTTTTCGCCATTTATAGCGGGTAAACATAATCAAAATCTGAAATCCAAAGAAATGAAAGATATTTTACCTGAGAATAATCAAGGACTGATGCTGGTTCCGCAAATACTAACGAATCAAGCAAAGGATTTTATTCAGACCTCAAAGATTATAGAGCAACTGGGTTATGGCGAAATCAATCTGAATCTGGGATGTCCTTCAGGAACAGTGGTTTCAAAAAACATGGGATCCGGTTTCCTATCAAAAAAAGAAGAATTGGATGCATTTTTAGAGGAAATTTTCTCTGCGTCGATAACAAAAATTTCAGTTAAAACAAGGATTGGGAAGGAACAGCCGGAGGAATTTTATGAGCTCATTGAGATATTCAATAAATATCCGATGGAGGAACTGATTATACACCCCAGAGTTCAAAAGGATTTTTATAAAAACATACCAAACCGAAAGGTGTTTCGAGATGCAATGAGTTTAAGCAAAAACCATGTCTGTTATAATGGAAATCTTTTCACTGCTACAGATTATAATGAATTTATCACTGATTTCCCTGGTATAGATTCGATTATGGTCGGACGGGGACTATTGGCTAATCCTGGATTAATCGGAAATATTGAATTAAATGCCAAGTTAGATAAGGCATTACTAAAAGAATTTCATGATAGAATTCTGGAAGATTATCAAAAAATTCTTTTTGGGGATAGGAATGTATTATTTAAGATGAAGGAAATCTGGTTTTATATGATAAGAGTATTCACTAATCATGAAAAGTACCATAAGAAAATAAAAAAATCAGAGAAATTATGTGATTATGAGAGAGCAGTTACAAATCTATTTTTGGAACAGGAGATTGATGATGAGCAAAATATATTTTTTTAAATAGCAAATAAGTAAGGAATTAGTAAGATTTTATATATTACAAAGAAATAACTCTTGAAAGGAGCGGAATATGAAAAGAACACAGGTATGGGCGCATCGAGGTGCAAGCGGATACGCTCCGGAAAATACAATAGAAGCATTTCAAAAAGCGATCGAGATGGGTGCAGATGGCGTAGAGTTGGATGTACAGATGACAAAAGATAATCAGCTTGTAATTATCCATGATGAAACCGTTAACCGAGTGAGTGACGCAAGTGGCTGGATAAAAGATTTTACATATGAAGAATTATCTAAGCTGAACGTGAACAAGAAGTTTCCTGAGTACGGAAAGGTTAGGATTCCTACTCTGGAAGAGGTATATCTCCTACTAAAAGATACAAACTTATCACTGAATGTAGAGCTAAAAAATGGAGTGGTATTTTATGAAAAGCTGGAAGAAAGAGTAATGGACTTGACAAACAGATATGGGCTTCAGGACCGTATCATTTATTCTTCCTTTAATCATTATTCTGTGATGAAATTAAAAGAATTAGATTCTTGTGTACAAACAGGGTTTTTGTATGAGGATGGATATATAAATATGCCTGATTACGCTTTGAAATATCATGTAGAAGCATTGCACCCAGCATTATATAATCTGCAGTATCCGGACTTTATTAAGGATTGTAAGTTGCGCGGAATAGGGATACGGGTTTGGACTGTAAACAAATTAAATGATATGAAGAGGATTTGCGAAAACGGGATCGATGTGATGATTACCAATTATCCTGATATAGGACGTAACGTAGTGGATGAATATGAACAGAAAATGCATTGTAACAGATAGATGCAATGTAACAGATAAATGCAATGTAACAGATAAATGCAATGTAATAGATAAATGTAATGTAATAGATAAAGGTAAATTGAATATGAAGGGGATAGCGCGCACTCGTTTATTTCATGATGAGTGTTTTTTTTGCCATAAATTAAGAAACAATGAATGTTTTTATACTAAATTTAATGCTGCTAAAGAATAATATTCTGATAAAAAAAGAAATATGAAGCGATTTATAGATATTATTTTAATCTAATTTAGGTAAATATTAATCAACTATATTTAGTAAAAATAGCACAGTAATTTACTTAAAAATATCTGTTAAAACTATTGACATAATAGAAAGGTAATGGTATAAATATACTATAAACATTGTTTAATAACCCAACTAAAGAACGTTGTGCACAATTAAACTAGTTAGAGTTATAAAAATATGTAAATTATATAAGTAATATATTTGACTAAATTTAATTTAAAAATATTTGAAAGTAAAAAGGTGATTAGAAAAGAATGAGGATAAAAATATTTTGTGAGTATTTAGAAAATCCTATTGGTATTGATCTTGAACGGCCTAGATTTTCTTGGCAAGGGATTGGAGCCTTGGAGGGTGTGAAACAACTTTCCTATAGGCTGATCGTGAGTAAGCATAAAGATCCTTTTGAGGATAGTAGTATGGCTATCTGGGATTCTGGCACCGTGTTATCAGATTTATCTACGAATATTACTTATGGCGGAGAGGCTCTTGAGACAGCGGAAAGATATTATTACCAGGTTAAAATAATTGATAATCAAATGAATGAGTATCTAAGTGATGTCGGTCTATTTATAACTGGTATTATGGAGAAAAAATCTTGGAAGGCAATGTGGATGGGATCGTCACAGATGAATCAGAATACATTGTGGTTTCGAAGCAAGCTTTTTCTAAATAAAAAGAAAATAAAAGATGCATTTGCGTATATCATTAGTCCGAATTATTATGTTATGACAGTAAACGGGAGAGCGGTGACCGATACCGTTTTGAATAATGCTTGGA
>JAQUYQ010000248.1 GCA_028691795.1 Herbinix sp. | reverse complement strand
AAATCCACCTTATCAGACTCTTTCTACTAATGATCAGAATGAAGTATTTTTCTATTATGATAGTCGACCTTCCAGACTTTCATATAACATTATTGAGCATTACAGTAATTATCCTTTTATTCATTGTATTAGAGTTCCAGTAATGTATTCAATGATAAATCTATCACGGAATAATTGGCTACCTAGTTTTAATGCTAGTTCAGATCTTTTACCCGAAAACATTTTTAACTACCTTCCCTATTGGATTCCGGCGAGTCGGGAAAATAGCGAGGAAGCAGATGCTTCCCTTTTTTTTATGGCAGAATCTGCTTTGGAAGAAGAAGATTATGTAACAGCCAAAATTTTGTTGTTGCAGGTAATTGAAGAACAACCCAATTCATTATACGCAGTAGAATCGGCAAAGATGCTTCTGAAAGTTTGTTTTAACTCAGATCAGAATTATCAGGAATTGAAATCATTCTACCTTAACAGTGAATTGTTTAATCAAAACGAAGATTTGGCAAAAATTGCTGATTTCTTATCGAATAAATGCAGCATTTTGCTCGAAAACTTTCAGGAGGCTGTTAACTGGTATGAAGCTTCCATTGAGAATGCGACTACAGTTCAGGATTCAATCTTATCATTAATTGATTTGGGTTACTTGTATACAACTATTGATGATGCTTGTCGTATTTCTTCCCGATATCCGGAGCTGCAAAGATTCTCCAGAGAAGAATACCGGGAGTATCGACAAGATATGCTCTCATCTTTAATGAATTCCGAAAATCACGGAAACAACATCAATCCGGTACAAACTATTGAAGCAAGTAACTACCCAAATCCTTTCAATCCATCCACTAATATAGATTTCGGATTACCAACTGATGGCAGAGTTAATATATCTGTTTATAATCTCAAAGGACAGAAGGTAATTACATTGTTGGACGAGTTTAGAAATAGTGGAAGACATTCGGTAACATGGAACGGAACAGACGAATTTAGCAAAAGAGTCGCTTCCGGTGTTTACATGTACAAAATACAGGCTGATGAAGGAAGAACTATTAAGAAAATGCTGCTACTCAAATAGCTATCCTGAGAAGCTGTCAAATGGCAGCTTCTCCTCTCTAAATAAGAAAAGGAGAAATCATGAAAAATATTTTGTCAATTATATTAATATTGCTTTCAGCAATTTTGTATTGTGAAGAGATTATGGTTGGACCAGGCTCTACTTACACAACGATTCAAAGTGCAATTGATTATGCAATTAATACTGTTGGGACGGCAAATATCCGAGTATTAGGAGGTTATTATACAGAAAATCTGATAATTGATTTTAACGATACCTCACTAACTAATCTTACTATAGAAAGGTATAATAGTCAAGCTTGTACTATTATTGGTAGTGCAAGCACCGCTATAAGTATTACCGGAACAGTAAATAACACCTTTGAATTAAATGGCTTTGAAATAAGAAATCCTGGACGGAAAGGGATAAACTCATCAGAAGTAAATATATTTATTAGGAATTGTACGTTTAATCTTTTAAAAATCGCCGCACATATTGGAGGTTGGAATGGTGATTTTAATTTCCCAACATATGCCTCTTTTGAGATTGATAATTGTATTTTCAATGTTACTGAAGGATTATACATTAGTGATCCTTATCTAAATATTTCATCATTCAGGGATAACAATGTTTTTTTAAATAGTACGATTACAGATTACGCACCAGATGTTAATTGTTCTTCATCAAAGGTAGTCGGATTTCATTCTGTGAAATCAGTTTATATAGCTCATAATCAATTTTCCCAAGCTATGAATAATGATAATTACTTGTTTAATATTAGCAATTCAGATGTAACTTTCAATCTTAACAATATTGACGGTAGTAATACTGTTGGAATACCAACATTTTTGATCGGCAATTATTCAACTGTGAGTTTTACTGAGAACGCATTAAATAATTGTTATATCTCTTTCCCTTATATAGAGAGCTTCTCAAACAAAATAGAAATGCTTAATAACTCGATTGTGAGTTTGCATGGGTCAATAAAAGCAAATGTCGTTAATATAGTAAACAATTATATAGATAATCGATATTCCTATGTTATTTCAATTGGAATCGAGGGTAATTCCAGTATTACTGGTAATATAATAAAAGGGACAAGAATTTCTCTAGGGAAAAATTCAGGTTCAACATCAGATAGCTATTCATTAGTCAATAACTCAATATCTTCATCGTTTAGCGAACTTCTTAATTTAAAATCAGGAGTTAATTTGAATTTTAATCAAAATACTGTATATCTAGAATCACAATATGAGACAATCAAGCTGGAGTCGGGTTATACTAATACCTCAATAGACTCTTTTTATAACAACATCATATGGAGTTATGGAAATCTTTTCTCAGGTAATTATAATAATTTACCTGAATTAGAAATTAATTATTGTTGTATTAATTCTACTATTCCAAGTGAATTTTTACCACCAATAAATAATAATATTTCTACCGATCCTCAGTTCTATGACCCTGACAACGGCAACTTCCAACTCCGTGCCATTTCTCCTTGTATAGATGCCGGTGACCCCGACACTAACGGAAATGGCGTGGCTTACGAACCTTACGACCTCGACCCTTACGGCTCACGTAAAGAAATGGGCTGTTACCCATACGAAGAGACCATAGATACCAAATGGTACCGAAACAACCGCTACAACTGGATTTCTCTGCCCCGCTTAACCAATAACGGTGGCATGGAAGCCAGCACAGTATTTGCTATGCAGAATATTGTAAACCCTGATCCCAACAGCATACTTGTGGATATTGCAGATGAAAACAATGACCCGACATACACTCAACCAAACTGGCAAAATGGAAATACTCCTCTGGGAAGCAAGGCAGCCTATAAAGTCAGAATGGAAGGCAGTACTAATTACTACCGGCAAAATGTTACCGGTAATGTTCTGCCGGAAACAGCTACGTTGATCCTTTATCCGAATCAGAATAACTGGG
>JAQUYQ010000247.1 GCA_028691795.1 Herbinix sp. | reverse complement strand
CCCATTTGATCAAGCATTTTCCTTACTTCCGGATTAAGTTGTTCTGAATTATTGTATAAATGTGAATCATATCCCTGCTTCTTTATTTTAAACTTAACAACCTGATTTCTTAATAATTCTGCCTGACTAGAAAGCTCTTCGCTAGCTGCAGCACTTTCTTGTGAGGTTGATGAATTCATCTGGACTACATCAGAAACTTGTAAGATACCTTGATTTACTTGCGATATCCCTGCTGCCTGTTCGTCAGAAGCCGTAGCAATATCCCCAACCAAAGATGCTACCTTAGTAATATTATCAACAATCTTGATAAGTGCATCTGCTGTCTGATTTGCGATTTTGGTTCCGCCTTCTACTTTCTTAATGGAACTTTCTATCATGTTTGTTGTTTCTTTTGCTGCTTTTGCAGATCTTGCAGCAAGATTTCTTACTTCTTCCGCCACTACTGCAAAACCTTTACCATGTTGTCCTGCTCTTGCAGCTTCTACTGCAGCATTCAGTGCTAATATATTCGTTTGGAAGGCAATATCATCGATTACTTTTATAATTTTAGATATATTACTGGAGGAATCATTAATTTCATCCATTGCTTTTAACATATCTTTCATCTGCGAATTACCAGTGTCAGCATTCACTTTAGCCATTTCTGCTAATTCATTTGCACGATTAGCATTTTCAGCATTCTGCTTTGTTTGCACTGATATTTCTTCTAATGAAGAGGAAAGTTCCTCCACCGAACTTGCCTGCTCAGTCGCTCCTTGTGAAAGAGACATACTTGAGTCGGATACCTGTTTTGAACCTGAGGATACCTGTTCAGCAGCAATACCGATATTAGACATTACTTCATTTAAATTATCTGCCATTTTCCTAAAGGACATAGCCAAAGATCCCACTTCATCTTGTGTATTGATATCCAAACTAATATTTAGATCTCCATCCGCAATTAGCTCAGCTGCATCGGATATTTTTCGAATCGGAACTCCAATAAGCCTACTGACAAATACCCCTAGAATAATTGCGATTAACATTCCCGCTACTATAACAGCCGACATAAGAAGGATAGCACTATCGGTGGTGGCCGTATTAGAATCTGATTTTAATTTTGCTGCATCAACTTTTAATTGTACTAATTTATCAATTGCAGCTTGTTCATTATCAGTAGATGTTTTCATATCACCATTGATCAGAGCATATGCTTCCACATCCTTATTTTGCAAACAGAGCTGTAATAACTCATCAAGATGAGCACGATATGCGGCTCTGGTTGCAAGGAATTCATCATAAGCGTTTTGTATCTCATCCGAAAGAATCGATTTTTTGAATTTCTCTGAATATTCATTAATTTGTATGATTATTTCATTAATTGTCTGATACGAAGCATTAATTTCATTAATATCACTTTCCAAAACCATATCTCTTGTATTAACTCGCACCCTCTGGAACAGTTTCGCCATTTCAGCTGTCTCCGAAAGAGGTACGGTCATATTTTTATAAAGAATTTTATCATTATTATTTACAACGCTAATATTATAGATACCGATACCACCTACCACTCCGGCAATAATAGCTACAACTATAAAACTAAAGATAAGTTTTGCTCCTATTTTCATGTTATAAAACCATCCCATACTTAATCCCCCTCGTATTAATAAATTTTATCTAAATCATCAATGTTAAGAAGTCTATTACATTCCAACAACAACTTAACTTCGTTCCCAACTTTTCCAATCCCTTTTATATATTTATTTCTTATCATATTAGCTTCCGACGGCACAACAATTTCACTATCTGTTATCGTAAGTACTTCCTCAACGCTATCAACAATTAATCCCATGGTTGAGTTTATAATGTCAATTACAATTACGCAGGTTCTATCATTGTACTCTCTGAATTGCTTTTTAAATCGTAATCTAACATCCATTACCGGTATAATTTTACCTCTTAAATTAATAATTCCACATATGTACTCCGGAAGTTCAGGCACCTTTGTTATCGGTTGTACTCCGATAATTTCTGTTACATGTTTAATCTCAATCCCATATAGCTCATTACTTAATGCAAAAGTAAGATATCTATCTTTCTGAGTATCTTCTTCCTCTTCCAATGCTAAAAGTTCTACAGCATCTGCCATATTTACATCTCCTTTCCTTACAGTGCTATGCAGAGATAATCATTTTGTGTATTTTTTACTTCTTAGTAAGTTGCAACTCACTCTTATGGAAATAATTATAACATTTAAATATAATTTGTCAATATTTAATTTAATTTGTCGATATATCCCATAATTTGCTGTTATGAATTTAATTAATTATAGGTCTATTCAACAAACTCTGACATTTCTGATTTGCATCATCCCCTAATACTCGAATAATGCCATATATCAAAATCGCCGCTATTATGTGTCCATGCAGGTCACACAATAGCGGCGGATTATTTTATCTGTTTTTGTAGATAAATAGTGAAAAAAAGAAGTCTATCTTTCATGCGATAAACTCCCTATCCGTTTTTTATTTTCTTGTTAATAAAGACTAAATTGCCATTCTTAACTTCTTTGCAATTATTTTCACAGACTTATATGGATTCCACATGTAGTATGTGATATTCATAAATATGTCCGAACTTAATATACTTATGACTATTATGCAGATCAAGAACATCAATAATAACAATATAATAGGATTTAATCCATCAAAAATGTTGAGTGTTTTAATAGTCCTTGTGACAAATATATGGAACAAAAAAATTGGCAGTGTGCGATCCCCCCATTTTGTTAAAATATTTATTCTATCACTAATGAGGTTTAGGAATATATAACACATTAATAGTGCAATGATATATCCCAGTATTATTTCACCCGTTGTTGACAGCAATGTTCCCGTCATCTGATCTATTCCATGGTTACCTTTAAATATTTCTTCTAGATTTGTACTATCAACCAAAGTAAAATATACAAGAACTCCAACGATTACCATAATAGGTATCAGTTTATTTTCTTTTAAACTATGATA
>JAQUYQ010000246.1 GCA_028691795.1 Herbinix sp. | reverse complement strand
CCTCTTTAACAGATGAAGCAAAACATATTGCACAATCGTCTGTGTCGTCGTGACACGTATGCTTACTATATAACGCATAAATTTTTTCCATACAAATCCCCCTCAATATATAAAATTATGATTTTATTACAGATAATATATGAGCGATAACGTCTACAGTCCAAGCATTCCCCAAAAGTTTAACACGAGAGCTTTTGGATATCCCAACGTCAGTATATCCAATTGGGACGGTTTGTAAGGCTTCACATTCTTCCGCAAATAAATATCTGTAATTATCCTTATTTTCTGATGCTAAATAAAACTTTCCCTTTTTATTTACAATGACATTATCCTTTGTTACGGTTGTTAGGCAGTTTGACTTATTATCTTTCCGACACTCTATATATTGCTTAAATGGTACAGATTTATCATAATCAACCCTTTTACCATCTATTACTCTTCTCCCGCGCATTGCCCCGACAAAGTTATTATCACATATAATCGAACTTATCCCAATATTCCTGTCGTTTGGCTGTTGTATCAAAAAATTAGCCCAATAAATACGTTTTCTATCTTGTGCAGAAACTAATCTAGAATTTATTTTGACGGGTTGCACATTTAACAAATTAGATATTATATCTTCATATTCTTTTTTCATCCTTACGTTTTCAAGCATAAATTTAACATTTGGATTTTTAAGTTTTAAATAGTTTAATATGTCTAAATATTTAAAAAACAACTTACTCCTATCATCTAAAAAATTAAGTTGCTTTCCTGCAAGGCTAAATCCTTGACATGGGGAACCCCCTATTAACAAATCTATTTTTTGCCAATCAATATTCCAAGATTGCCAATCATTAATATCCCCTAAAAATATTGTATTTGGGAAATTTTTAGAAGTAACTTTAATAGCATCTCTGTCTATTTCGCTAGCATAATATAAATTGACATCAGCATTAATACGATGTAGTGCAATTTGACCACAACTTATACCATCAAATAAACTTAATACATTCAAACTGTTGCTCCCCCAATATATTAAAATCATGGTTTTATACTACCTATTTTTTGTGTTTTTATGGTTTTTGACTAAAAACGCCCTGTAATACTTACGCCATAATGGTTTGAGCGCAGTTGTTCGGAATAACCGAAAAACTCAATAGTATGATAAAACTGTAATTTTATTCTTTAATTATTAGTTTATTTAATTTCCTGTCTGAAAACCATCGCGTTTCTTTACAATTTGGGCAACAGATTTTTCTATCACATGTTCCAAAATAACTACACCCAAACCGAGTGTCGTTATAGCTGAACGTATATAAACACCTACAACTTAGACATTGTGTTTGATATACGACATTCTTAACTATATTTATCATATCTTATCCTCATAAAAGCATCGTTTTATGTGTCATAGTCTTCGTTTATTCCACACTCTTTACACTGATCCCACAGCAAACTGGTGGGGAAGTATTCTCCAAGTATCTCAGAAACACTTTTCCCCTCGTCTTCTTTATTTTTTGAATAACATATTTTTGATTCTTTGTTGCGTTCTGGATTCATCTCGATATCGGCTTTGTTTAAATAGTAGCAATATCCATTTTGTTGATTTGGAAGCCAAGGTATGTTTTTCCAAAATGGGCAATTTTTATTAGAAGAATAGCAATATGGTGTGTCTTTTGGTATATACTTATCAGGATATTTAAAATAGCTTTTGTGTAATACCTTAAATACACAACGCATTACTGAAAGTAACAACCATCTAAGTTTAATATATCCCCTTTTCATTTTTACCTCCATATAAAAGTCTTTTTTATTCTTCTTCTCTTTTTAAATAACATAACCTGTGATAATGTTTTGGTTTTGGATATGTCTTATACACACAAGTGCTAATGTTGGCGTCAGGATCATTATATTCCGAAACCGTGACGGTAACAACATCGTCTTGATGAACAAACTCCTTACCACATTTATCGCAAATAAACTTAGTATATAACAAATATATCTCCTCCTTAATATAAAAGCGTCATTCTATCGGTTCATAATGTTTGCGAAGTTCCATTCGCCGCCCATCTTCCCAATCCCAAAAGTAACAATCATTTTCAAAATCGCATTGGGCAGGACAAACCGTTTCTTCGTATATTTCATTATTAAGTATGAAGTTCTTACACCTAGTACAGTAAACATATTCGTCCAACATCGTTTTCTCCTAATAAAAGTGTTGTTTTATTATATTATTCGCTTCCCCAGCAAATAAATGCTTCCGGTTTGTCTATGATTCTTGGCTCAGATTGAATATCGTTCCAAACTTGTCCTTTATTTTCAGATAATTTACTAACCTCATCATATGTCATGTTCCAAGATTCTATCATCAATAAATTTCTGGCTTCCTCTATGCTTTTTGCAAAAACAAGTATCATACCATCTGAATATTGTCTAAGCACATTATCCCAAACATACAGATTTAATTTATTGTTCATATTATGTGTTAATCTCCTATTAAACAGTTAGCTAACTGTTTATATTCACGCTCATCATTAACATTTTCTGATTTAGGGATTACTATTCCGCCAAAAACATCGAGACGAACACACTTTAAATAGTCAACGATTGAATGACCTTCTTCGACGATACATCCAAATTTTTCATCAAATATAATATTTGTTGACAAACCGTTGTGCAATCGCAATCTTGCATCCGAAAGCGACACCTTGTCTGGCGTAAGATATTTGATATTTTTTATAGATTCCCTCTCCAACTCTTCTCCAATCGAAATACCAAAGCCAAGTTTATTAATTACCACTTCTTTGACATCAAACAAAGTTATTTTGTTTAATATTGTAGAAATAACAGAAATTATCGTTTCACAAATATATGAATATTCTTGTACAAAATATGTTTGCTCGTTATCTGTCTTATATACAATCAAATTTAATTTTACGTTTTCATCGAACATTGTTGTATCTACCATCAATTTTAATCCATTCATAGGAATACCTCCATATAAAAGTCTTATTTCATTCCATTTCCTGTAACGTATAAATCGAATTTCGCGTAAAATATTGCTTC
>JAQUYQ010000245.1 GCA_028691795.1 Herbinix sp. | reverse complement strand
AATTTATGGAAAGAAAAACGAAATTGGCTATTATCGGTTCTGTTGCAGCGCTTATAATCATTGCTATTGCTTTAGTATCAATGATTATCGAAAAATTGACTCCAAGTACTGAGATCATGGAACTGACAGATTATTATAAATTAAAGGATTCTGAGGTTTTAGTCATTTTACAGAACGAAGTTTATGAGAAAAAGGGTCTGCTCATTAATGACAGGGTTTATATAGATTATGAAACGGTAGCTCAGAAATTTAACAAGCGTTTTTATTGGGATAGTAATGAAAATATTCTAACCTATACGACACCAACACAAATACTGAAGGCAGAAGCTGACAGCAGCGAATATAGTGTAACCAAAAGTACGATAGCAACAAAGACAGCCGCAGATTACCCCATTGTTAAAGTATTTGCAGATCAAGTATATGTTGCACTTGATTTTGTTAAGGAATATTCGGATTTAACTTATGAATATTATAAAAACCCGAATCGTATTATAGTCAATTATATCTGGGGTGATTATCTGTATTCTGATGTCAGTAAAGCAACACAGCTTCGTTATGAAGCTAGTATTAAAAGTCCGATACTTCTTGAGTTGCCGGTTGGTACTAGTCTAATGTATGTGGATACAGAGGAAGCGCCGAAAAATGGATTTGTCAAGGTAATGACAACGGATGGTATTAAGGGATATATTAAGAAGAAAAATTTAAAGAAATCTTACTATCAAAAGCTGGAAAGCTCCTATCAAGCTCCGGAATACACCGCACAGACGAGATCCGGCAAAATCAATATGGTATTTCATAATGTTACGTATGAATATGCTGCTGGTGACTTGGAAAGTTTGATTAATGATACAAAGAAAGTAAACGTAATTTCTCCGACCTGGTTTAGTATCAACGATGTATCCGGTACGATATCCTCGATAGCGACAGAGGATTATGTGAATAAAGCGGGTGACCTTGGACTGGAGGTCTGGGCATTGGTGAATGATTTTAATGCAGATATCAGTATGAGAGATCTTCTGTCTTATACCTCACGTAGAGAGACCTTATCCAATGCTTTAATTGAAGCTGCACTTACTTATAAGCTGAACGGTATTAATATTGACTTCGAGAAGATTCCGTCCGATGCAGGGGAGGATTATATTCAGTTTCTTCGAGAATTATCTGTAAAATGTAGGAATAACGGTATTGTTCTTTCTGTTGATAGTTATGTTCCAACCGAATACACCGCATATTATGATAGGGAAGAACAGGGCAAAATAGTAGATTATGTTGTTGTAATGGCTTATGATGAGTATTATGGTGGTTCGGAAGTAGCTGGACCGGTCGCCTCTATCAGTTTTGTAAAGGATGCCGTGACAAATATTCTGACTATGGTTCCGAAGGAAAAGACAATTATTGCAATTCCTTTTTATACTAGACTTTGGAAGGAGACAGAAGCGGGTGAAGTATCTTCGGAAGGCTATGCAATGACAAAAGCGAAAGAGCTGATTGAAGATAACAATCTCGAGGCCAAATGGGATGATACTTATGGCTGCTATTACGTAGAATATCAGCAGGATGGTGCGACCTACCGTATGTGGCAGGAAGAGGAAAAGTCCATCGAGGAGAAAATGAAAGTAATTTATGATGCTGATGTGGCCGGATCTGCGGCATGGAAGCTCGGACAAGAAAGTGAAAGCATTTGGGATGTTATCGAACGTTATTTAAATTAATTAAAGTTGAATTATGTGTAAGATTTAGTAAGGACATTTCAGAAAGTTTAGAATAGGACTCGTAGTGGCTTCATAATATTAAGGGAACAAAAATTATGGAAGTTGTATTATGAAGAAAAAATACTTTAGTGTAATTTTTTTAATATTAGTATTTTTAGCAGTCACTTTATCCTCGGATCAATCGGTAAAAGTAATGAAACGAATGTTTTTTACAAACAATATGGATTCAAAAGAAGACCAGATTGTTATTGTTATTGACCCAGGTCATCCTCGTACTTGAATAGGATAGGAATATAACAAATAATTTATTGATTAGGCTTCTAACTTTATAAATGACTATTTCGGTGTATACCCTGCAAACTGTTCACCTAATATGTCATCTAAAGCGGAGATAATATTTTCGTCCTCTCCAATATATTGAACAATTAGGCTTCCCTTTTTATAGAAGTGAGGGAAGGAAACCCAACTTACGTTCAGTGCTTTAGAGCCATTATCATAACTATATCCACTACTGTCTATATTACTTGCTTCACTTTCCATCTTTTCATCACTGTTAAATATATAAATATCTATTGCTATATCATCAATTATCATTCTGTTCCTTGTGGTTGGTAGAAAATCTTGTTCTACATCCTTTATTTCAAAATTGTATCCCTTGTCTGTCATTGCAGCTTCAAACTCCTCAAGACAAAAGGTATTTTGGGAGTTGTTTTCTCTGCTACAACCTAAAAACACGGTACTAATAAGTAACAATGCTAAAAATCCCATGCTATGATAATCTATTCTCCCCATAATCGCTTCTCCTTTATAAATCAATTAAATCATTCCTTTATCAAGGCAAATTCTGTATCATTATCTATTATTGGAATTTCATTTGTTGTTACATCACGAACCGATGCTCTTTTTAATGATTTCATATATTTAATCATGAAATGAATCTTCTTGATTTCCCCCTGTAGTTCAGCCTCAACATTTTTATCATTTCTATTTTTAACCCAACCAGTTAAATTTAGCCGTTTCGCTAATTCATTTATTTCTAATCTGAACCCTACTTTTTGCACTCTTCCTGAAAATATTACCTTTTTCCTAACAATAGGAGATGGATTAAAATGAGGTAAATTAATTTTCTTCACTTGGTTAATTACAAAGCCATCTCTCAATTTTTTTAAATAGTAAATGAACCCCAAACCGAAACCTCCTTTTTTATGAACTTAATTCTGTACTCACCTTGCGAATTAATTCGAATTTATGGTAAGACATAGAATTAAATACTTAATAATTATTTAGTATTCTTTTCAAAGGTACCCCATAACCCAATGAAAAAACCTATTATACCCA
>JAQUYQ010000244.1 GCA_028691795.1 Herbinix sp. | reverse complement strand
TAACCGTATTTAATTATCAGGTTACCAAAGACGGAGAACTAGTTGATATTGATGATGATGAAATCGTTCAATTAGCAAAAGCTTATGGGGTAGCTCCTATGATGTTAATATCAACTCTTAACAATAAAGGAGTAGGAGATCCTCAGGCTTCCAATAATGTTCTTTATAACATGGAAATACAGCAAAATCTTTTTAAAAAAGTATTAAATAAATTAAAAGAAAAAGGATATTATGGTTTAAATATATACTCGCAATTTTTAACCGAAGAAAACAGACCTTTTGTTGAAAGTTTTATAACGAATTTTTCCAAGCTCTTACATGAAGAAGGCTTTCATGTTATAGTAACCGTTTCACCAATAACAGATATAGAAAGAACTCAGGTCACACTTAAAAAAGTAGATTATACTATAATAGGACAGAATGTGGATGGTATACTATTTTTATCTTATGAGTGGGGGTTTTCTTATGGGCCACCGGCTTCTGTCACATCTGTAAATTTACAAAAAGAAGTATTGGATTATGCTGTTACTATCGTCCCTTCGGAAAAGTTACTTTTAGGCTTTTCCATCATTGGTTATGACTGGCCGCTTCCTTATATTCCCGGAGAAAGTCGGGCAAATGCCATAACCACCGAAGGCGCTATACAAATTGCAAGTACTGAAGGTGTACCAATTAAATATAATGATGTTTCTCAAGCACCATACTATTTCTATGTATGGGAAGGCCAAGATCTACATATTGTATGGTTTAATGATGCCAGAAGTGTCAATGCAATTTTGGATTTAGTATATAATTATAAACTCAAAGGAACATCCATCTGGAATATTATGTTCTATTTTACCCAGATGTGGTTCATTATTAATACTCAATATGAAATCGAAAGGGTTGAGAATTTACAACCTGTATCTTAACCTCTCGTATAACTTGAACACTTGGTCATATTGGCTCGTATAACTTGAACACTTGGTCATATTGGCTTCGCCTATATCATCCCAATAAAGAGTAAATAGCTCAGCAAACAAGCTTGCTGGTGCATTTTATTTTTTATTGAGAAAAGCTTAGTTTTAATTTATTAGCAATTTATCCACCTGTTGTTCCAGCATGCTGATATCTCCAATATTTTCAATTACTTTGGGGAATTTAGCGCGAAAGGCTTCCGCTCTGCTTTGATTTTCGAAGATGGAATTTATCTTTTCGTCTGAATAATTCCGTTCCTTTTTTAATCGGCTCCTTCGCTCTTCTTCCGGTGTATGGACATACCATACTTCATCACAAATATAATCATAACCAGCTTCAATCATCAATGCTGTTTCAACGACCAGATAAGAAACCTCTTCCTTATTCTTTATCAATTGTATTTCTTCTTTTACTGAAGCGAGTACCTTTGGATGCGTAATCTCATTAATCTTATGGCGTTTTTCCTTATCCTTAAAAACGATTACCGCTAATTTATTACGGTTAATTGACCCATCCTCCAATAATATTTCCTGACCGAAATAATCAACTACCTCCTGGTAACTGGCCCCGCCCGGTTCCATCTGTTCTTTTGCTATACCATCAGTATTTAGGATATAGGCACCATACTTCTCTTGTAGTATTTTTGCTACCAGAGATTTTCCACTCCCTATTCCACCTGTTAAGCCTATAACTTTCATATATATTCCCATGCCTTTTAATTTTTTTACTCAAAAATTGAATAGCCCCAAACAATAGAAAGCACGCTTACGAACTTTCTATTGTCATGAATATGTAAGGTTGAAATGTTTTATTTCAACCTTACATATTCTACTTTATGCTTTTTCACTATTTCGCTTCAAACCAGTTACTGCCTTCTTTAACCTCAGCTTCCAAAAGAACGGACAGCTCCGCTGCACCCTGCATCTCTTCTACCATAATTCTAGCCACCTGACTAACCTCATCCTTATGGGTTTCTACTAAAAGTTCATCATGGATCTGAAGGATTAATCGGGATCTAAAATGTCCTTCCTTAAGCCTTTGATTGACCTTAATCATGGCAATCTTGATAATATCTGCTGCGGTTCCCTGAATCGGCGAATTCATCGCAACTCGTTCACCAAAGGAACGCTGCATGAAGTTACTGGAAGCAAGTTCAGGAATTGGCCTCCTGCGTCCAAATAGCGTAGTGCAAAAGCCGTCTTCCTTAGCATCTGCAACCAAACGATCCAGATAAGACTTAACCTTCGGATAGGTATCAAAGTACTTTTCAATATAACGTTCTGCTTCTTTTCTTGTAATATTTAAATCCTGCCCAAGACCGAAGGAGCTGATGCCATATACGATACCAAAGTTAACCGCCTTGGCACTGCTTCTTTGCGCGGGTGTTACTTCTTCAAAAGGAATATGAAATACTTCCGATGCTGTAATCCTATGGATATCCTTTGCTTCCTTATAAGCATTAATTAACCGTTCATCGCCTGACATATGTGCCAAGACACGAAGTTCAATCTGAGAATAGTCTGCATCAAGAAATACAAAATCCTGCTCAGGTATAAACACCTTACGAATCTGCCTACCCAGCTCCATTCGAATTGGGATATTCTGAAGGTTGGGTTCCGTACTGCTGATTCTGCCGGTAGCAGTTATCGTTTGGTGGAAACGACCGTGGATTCGCCCATCAGCTCCGATATATCCTGCCAAACCATCTGCATAGGTGGACTTTAATTTGGTTAATTGTCTGTATTCTAAGATCATTTTTACTGCCGGATGCTCTGACCTAAGCTTCTCGAGTATATCTGCCGAGGTGGAATATCCCGTCTTTGTCTTCTTACCAAAGGGTAATTTAAGCTTATCAAATAAGATTACCCCCAACTGCTTTGGTGAATTGATATTGAACTCTTCACCTACCAATTCATAGATGTTTTTCTCAAGTTTTTCAATACCAACCTGAAGATTGTCACCGTATTCCTTTAGTGCCTCTTTATTTACTTTAATACCTCTTACTTCCATGTCATAGAGAGAATAGATTAAAGGCATTTCAATTGTTTCAAATAATTGCTGCATTCCGTTGCGAAATAGAAGTTCCCGAAGTCTCTCTG
>JAQUYQ010000243.1 GCA_028691795.1 Herbinix sp. | reverse complement strand
CTATCAGACGGCCACTTTTGCCCATCCCAGTGTTGGAAACAGTACCGGATATGATTATTCACGCTCTCAAAATCCTACAAGGGAACAATTAGAAAAGGTCGTGGCTTCCTTAGAAAATGGGCATGATGCGGTAGCCTTCAGTTCCGGGATGGCTGCAGTGAATGCGCTCATGGAATTATTTTCACCCGGTGATCATATCCTCGCTTCCGATGATTTATATGGTGGAACCATAAGAATCTTTAATAATATTAATGTAAAAAACGGTCTGGAAATTGAATATATAAATACCTCTGAAGCTGATTTGGTAGTGAGTCATATAAAGAATAATACAAAAGCGATTTTTGTTGAAACTCCTACCAATCCAATGATGAATGTAACTGATCTCTATGAAATTGCGAGCATAACGAAGAAGCATAATCTTCTGCTTATTGTTGATAATACTTTCCTATCTCCTTACTTTCAAAACCCAATAACCTTAGGAGCAGATATCGTACTTCACAGTGGCACTAAATTCCTTGGAGGACATAATGATACCTTAGCCGGTTTTTTAGTGCTAGCAAATGCGTCCCTGACAGAAAAAACTCGTTATATTCTTAAAACAACGGGCGCTGGTCTGGCCCCCTTTGATAGCTGGCTATTATTACGAGGTATAAAAACGCTGCCTCTTCGTATGGAATATCAGCAAAAAAATGCTCTTATTATTGCTCAGTGGCTTGAAAAGCATAAGAAAGTTAAAACGGTTTATTATATCGGTCTACCTTCCCATCCAGGCTATGAAATAAACAGAAAGCAGGCAACCGGATCGGGAAGTATGATTTCCTTTCATGTCGATATGGAACAAACTGCGGTTAATATCCTAAATAAGGTAAAACTCATTCAATATGCCGAGAGCTTAGGCGGAGTTGAAAGCCTAATCACCTATCCGATGCTTCAAACACATGCAGATATTCCTGAGGGAGAAAGAGAAGCCAAAGGGATTAATCGAACCTTACTTCGATTGTCAGTAGGTATTGAGCATATTGACGATTTGTTACAAGATTTAGAACAGTCTTTGATTGACTGATTAATTATACAAGAGGAGGTATAGTATATATGAGCTATAATTTTAATAACCTTATAGACAGAACGAATACAAATTCGTTAAAATATGATTTTGCCCTTGAACGGGGAAAACCTACCGACATTCTCCCTCTTTGGGTAGCTGATATGGATTTTCAGGCACCTACAGAGATACTTGACGAAATTCATAAGGCTGTATCCCATGGTATCTTTGGTTACAGTGATGTAAAACAAGATTACTTTAATGTAGTACATGATTGGTTCTATCGGCATTTCAACTGGGATACGAAGGAAAACTGGCTAATTAAAACACCCGGTGTTGTGTATGCGATAGCAATGGCTGTTAGGGCGCTCACCGAAGAAGGGGACGGCGTATTAATACAACAGCCTGTTTATTATCCTTTTCAGGAAACGATCCGGTTGAACAACCGTAAATTAGTTGTAAATTCCTTAGTTTATCAGGATGGAAAGTATTCCATTGATTTTGATGATTTTGAGCGAAAGATTATATCTGAGAATGTAAAACTATTTATCCTATGCAATCCTCATAACCCGGTCGGTAGGGTATGGAGTGAAAGCGAATTGACGAGGCTTGGTAATATCTGTATTGAACATAATGTAATTATTGTGTCCGATGAAATCCATTGTGATTTTACCTATCCGGGCTTTTTACATACCGTATTTGCAGGTATCAATGATACCTTTGCAGAAAATACTATAACCTGTACAGCTCCAAGTAAAACCTTTAATTTGGCCGGCTTACAGGTATCTAATATTTTCATTAAAAATGAAGTCATCCGGCAGAAAATTAAAGCGGAGATTAGTAAAAGCGGTTATTGTCAATTGAATACACTCGGTCTTGTTGCGAGCAAGGCAGCATATCAGTATGGAGAACCTTGGTTAAACGAATTAAAAGCTTATTTATATGATAATCTCAACTTTGTCAGGGATTTTCTTAAAGAAAGGCTTCCGATGATTAAGCTTGTTGAACCACAAGGTACATATTTAATCTGGTTGGATTTTTCACAATTGAATTATTCTAAAAAAGAAATGGAAGATTTAATTGTTAACAAGGCAAAGCTATGGCTTGATCCCGGACATATTTTTGGTAAGGATGGAGAAGGTTTTGAACGAATTAATATTGCCTGCCCAAGAGAGATTTTAAAGAAGGCTTTCGAACAATTGGAAAACGCCATAAATGAAATGATGATATTTAATAACAAAACTCAAACTAATATGTTGAATTTTATACAAAAATGATAAAGAGCAAATAAATTTATTGGTTATAGAAAAAATTATCTATTGATTTTGTGCAGATTTACACATATAATATTATCATTAGTTAATGCAATTATTTACTACTGGAAGTGATAACTTGCCATTACTATCCTCAGGATGAATAATCCTGAAAGTTTTCTTTTACTAATACTATCTAGAAGAAGCCCACCTTTTGGTGGGCTTCTTCTAGATGATGGTACAAAAACGACTATTGATTAACAACAAATTCCTGGTCATTCTCTGAATATCGAATAATTATACCCTTTTTTTCAAAATACTGATTAATTTTACGTTTAAGAGCTTCATACTGTTCCTGGCTGTTGTTACCTAATGCTTCTATTGAAAAACTTTGACTACCACAGGCATCATGTAAATGTATCTTAAAGCTTAAGTTCTCAGCTGCTATGATATGATTGAGGTCAATTACCTCATTATAAGTAATAATTATTTTTGGCATACATCTTACTCCTCACTATTTACTTGTCTTCTTTGTAATTGATATTAATTTAAAAGCACAAATCCGATCCATCTTATAAGAGGATTTTTCAAAAGCACCTGATTCAAAGCTAACATACAGATACGATCCATCAATAGCAATTCCTTCATTCATCGAAGGCATTTCAATCGTATTGGATACATTTCCAAGTGCAATGATCCCATTAGTTTCACTTGCAAAGTTAGGTCTGTATACATCAAGCTGACGTATATAGCCACGGAGAC
>JAQUYQ010000242.1 GCA_028691795.1 Herbinix sp. | reverse complement strand
TTTAAAAAATATGCAAAAATGATTAATAGAAATAAATATCCTATTGTCTTTGGTGCAAATCTCACCTTAAAATTACTCCAACCCGACCAGAAAAGTCCTTGTGCCATCTTCGGAAGTCCCACACTTTTTTCATAATTACCGCAAAAACTTCTTCTTAAGCTATTCATATTCTTTACTGCCACATCCAGCATTCGAAGAAATGAAACCGGATGTTTCAAATAGTATATTAAAATATCACTATAATCGTATTTATCATAAAATCCCTCCTGCAACTGCTCATCATCGACCTTAACAAATGGATATGAATTATAAGCTGATGTTTTTGCCAGTACTGCATAGGAAGGATTAATACCAAACTCATTTAGAGCAACTTCTGGATCTTCTGCCTGAAATAGAATTCCCCTGGTCATCGCATGATACTTGCTTGTTAAGTTAAAATCTGTTTCCAATTTAAATATGGATAACATCGCTGTTATGCATAATGCAAAGGTTGTTAAAATACAGTATATTTTCCAGCTAAGCTTATTATTAAGAAAGAATGCCCCAATACTAAATCCAGCCAGAATAAAACCAATTACACCGCAATGCTGCCTGGTCATGCACAACAAAGCCCCAAACACCCCCAAAAGTGCTAGACTAAGGTAACTGCATTCTACCTTCTGCATACGAAATATAGCTCCGCAGCAATACAATATACTAATAATCCAGACTGCTTCCGGATATAGTGAATTAAAATAAGTGATAAATGATATGTCTGCAAAAATTATAACTGCAAGGGTTGCAATCATAATCGCTTCAGAAAAATACTTAATACTCATGCAGGTGTACTTTACAATCAGATAAATTGCGGGAAGGTACATAATGCAATATAGGAATGCTAAAAATCGAATATCAAAATATTGATCCCTTGTAAGGATCTTATCTAACAGTATTGCAGTTCTGATGATTACATCTTGAGAACTTCCAAACTTTTTGTGACTGTGTGAATTATCTTCCAGTAAATAGCGTTTTATGAAGTAATTATTATAAATATCCTCCGGATCATTCTCTATATAAGTCAATCCGGTACGTCCCATAACTTTATATAAAGATCCATCATCAGCAACTCCTTTATAAGGCGGAACAAACAAAAGTATTACCATAATAATTCCAACGGCTGCCGCAGCTGCAATAGCTATTCTTTTTGCCGTAAATTTACCAGTCATTATGTGGTTTAGAGCGTTCCTTTTTTTAAAAATAAAATGCCATATAGCTGATATTATCCTAAATCCGGTAAGAAAATGACTATTCTTCTGCGTTTTATTTTGCATAAAAATCTCCATTCTGCCGAAACGCCGCGAATTTGGGCATCAGCACAATATTTGCAAAGAGAATTGTATTTACAATTCTCTTTGTGAAAAATTCTGATTTTTCAATCTACACCTCACAGGAATAGATTTATTCAATTCGACTTATCACATTCTTGGGTATTATTTGTATCATGCAGAAAGCTTTCTATAAAATAACGAGGGCGTTTTTTTGTCTCTAGATATATTTTACCAATATATTCCCCAACAACACCTAAGGATAGAAGTACCAGCCCGCCGATTGCCCAGACAGACACGGCTACGCTGGCCCATCCAACAATAGTATGTCCGGTTAAGTAACGTGTAAATATATAGATTAACATAACAATACTGAACGTAAAAATAGCGATACCTAATGCAGATATCATCCGAATTGGCTTTACACTGAAAGAAGTAATGCCTTCAAATGCAAAGGTTAGCATCTTTTTAAGTGTATATTTACTAACCCCTGCATACCTTTTACCTCTTTCATAGGTTACTGTATCTGTCCTGTATCCAATCATCGGTATAATACCCCTTAAGAATAAATTCACCTCACCAAATTGTTCTAATCCTTCTATCGTACGCTTGCTCATAAGTCGATAATCTGCATGGTTAAATACTGTTCGAACACCTAACAGGTTCATCAGCCTATAAAATGTTTCTGCTGACACTCTCTTAAAAAAAGAATCTTTCTTTCTTAAATTACGAACCCCATATACAATGTCACAGCCTTCTAGATACTTATCTATCATTTCATCGATTGCATTAATATCATCCTGCAAGTCAGAATCCATCGTAATTACCATGTCAGCATATTCTTTTGCGGTTAAAATTCCAGCCATTAGAGCATTCTGATGTCCTCTGTTATTGCTTAAACTAATCCCGCAAAAAAGCTTATCCTTAACATATAGATTGCTGATAATATCCCATGTACTGTCGTTCGAACCGTCATTCACTAGTACAATGCGACTATTTTGATGAATTTTACCAGTGCTAATTAGTGTTTCAATCTTTTTCTTAAGCTGCACGGATGTTTCCGGCAGCACTTCCTGTTCATTAAAGCATGGAATTACTATGTACAAGCAGTTATTCATCTTTACACCGTACCTTTTTGTATTTTATTAACCTATTCCATCAGTGAATTGACCTGTGCTTCAATTTATTTACTTTGCTTTTCTACATAATATTAGAATACTTGTAAAAATTATACATTAGTCTCTCATACTTGTCAATTATTTCCATTCATATGGAATTTGTTTTTACTGCCCTGCAATTAACTCTCATACCTTAAGCATACACTGCTTCAACAAAATGAATTGGCAAGCCAATATACTTGTTATGAATAAAAAGAGCTGGTAACATCTAATTACTTAGACATCTCCAGCTCGTTGCTTAACACAAAAAACCCCATCCATCCCAATAGGGAAAGACGGGGTCCTTCAGTTAATTACAATTGTGTTAACCATTATACATGAATGAAATCAGACGCTTTACATCCTCAGGTTCATAAGCGATTAACTCTAACTCTTCAATTTTACCATCAGAAAAAACGTTTGCTAATGCAACATATTGTGACAGCTTTGACTTCAGATTTAATCTGTCACCTTCGCCAGTTACCAATTCAACTCTTCCATTACAGGATTCTATCACCTTAAATAATGCATCTATATTAGTGATATTTGTTATCTTCATAAGATTAATCTCCTTTCGTTTTTAGAATATAATTATAATAACATAA
>JAQUYQ010000058.1 GCA_028691795.1 Herbinix sp. | reverse complement strand
GGCTATGCGTGGAATGTTTGAAGCGGCAGGATATGAAATTGTGGATTTTAAAGAGATGGCTGATGTATATGTAGTCAATACCTGTACGGTTACAAATATAGCAGATCGTAAGTCACGCCAGATGCTGCATCAGGCGAAAAGCAGAAATCCAAAAGCAATCATAGCGGCAGTGGGCTGCTATGTTCAAGCGGCGGAAGAAGTTTTGGTTTCGGACAATGCAGTTGATCTTGTTGTAGGAAATAATAAGAAATCGGACATTGTTTCAATGGTGGAACGATGTAAAAGCAGTAAGAATAAAGAAGAGCTGGTTGTAAATATTAATGACGAAATAGATTATGAGGAGCTAAATGTCATTACTACGATGGAAAAAACCAGGGCCTTCATTAAAATTCAGGACGGCTGTAACCGTTTCTGCTCTTATTGTATTATTCCTTATGTAAGAGGTAGGGTAAGAAGCAGAAAGGAAGAAGAAGTTCTTCAAGAAATATCAGAGTTGGTTAAAAAAGGCTATCAGGAAATTGTATTAACTGGGATTCATATTTCCTCCTATGGAACCGACTTTATGAAAGTGGAGGCAGAAACAAGACCGAGTGAGCAAGAAAATTGTTTAGAAAATATGCCTCTTGCAGAGTTGATTACTAAGATTAGTAAGATAGACGGAGTTGAGCGGATACGACTAGGCTCTTTAGAACCAAGGATTATAACGGAAGAGTTCTTAGCTGCGATTAGTCAGGTAAGGCAGTTCTGTCCACATTTTCATTTATCCCTGCAGAGTGGAAGTGATACTGTTCTAAAACGCATGAACCGTAAATATAGTGCGGATGAGTATTACAATCGTGTTATAATGATACAAAAATACTTTGAGCTGCCTTCGTTCACGACCGATATTATTGTGGGTTTTCCAGGTGAGACACAGGAAGAGTTTAATGAAACAATTCAGTTCGTAAAGAAAATTGGTTTTTTTCATATCCATGTTTTCAAATATTCGAAGAGAGCAGGTACCAAAGCAGCAGATATGCCAAACCAGATATCCGAAGAAATGAAAAATCATAGAAGTAATGAACTGATTGCAATATCAGAAATTATGTCGCAGGAATATAAAGCGTGTTTTTGGGGTAAAATTGAGAAAGTTCTTTTCGAAGATAAAATAACAATTGAAAATAAAATATATCAGGTTGGGCATAATGAAAGATATCTTAAAATAGCAGTACAATGCAATAATGATTTATCAAATCAAATCCATCAGATTAATATATGTAACAATTTAACAGAAGAAATTCTGCTTTGTGAAATAATACATTGAAATTTTTGGTTAAATATATTAATATAATAAGTAATGAAGGATCGGTGATAAAAATTAACCGACTATGAGCTTTATTTTGATGGAAGAGGAAGTGATACAATGCAGAAGGTAAACAATACACAATATTTTAAGGTGCATAAGGATACAGAAGTTATTGTCAGCGATGTTATACGAACAGTGTATTCAGCTTTAACGGAGAAGGGTTATAATCCGGTAAATCAGATTGTGGGATATGTTATGTCGGGTGACCCGACCTACATAACAAGTCATAAGGGAGCTCGAAGTCTTATTATGAAAGTGGAACGTGATGAGATTGTAGAAGAATTATTACGCTTTTACATTGATAAGGATATCAATTCTGGCAGCACCAAATAAGAGACAGGAAAATAGTCTCGCAAAAAATATGCGAGCACAAAGTGAATTATAGAAACATAATTCACTTAAGAAGAACTCCAAGATGAAATCGTATGCAATTTCATTTTGAACTTCTTCCCTAAGTGTTTTTGCTGCCGCTTAAGCGGCGGTTGGAGGTATAAATGAATAGAATAATGGGGCTGGATTATGGCTCTGTGACAGTCGGGGTAGCAATCAGTGATGCTCTTTTGCTGACTGCACAAGGTACGGAAGTGATACATCGCAAACAGGAGAATAAACTTCGGCAGACTTTAGCAAGGATAGAAGAACTGATTGCAAAATATGGAGTTGACAAGATTATATTAGGTTATCCGAAACATTTGAACAATACGATTGGAGAACGAGCAGTTAAGTCTGAGGAATTCGCTGAAAAGCTCAGACAAAGAACAGGACTGGAAGTCATTCTTTGGGATGAAAGACTCACTACGGTAGCAGCTCATCAAGTATTATCCCAAACTCGGTTAAATTACGAAGAAAAGGCCAAGGTAGTGGATAAGCTTGCGGCAGTACTAATATTGCAGGGTTATCTTGATATGTTAAGCTTTCAGAAGAAGGAAGAAATTTAATTCTTTGATATATTAGTTATATAGAAGTAATTGGAGGATATAATGAGCAATAAACCGGATGAAATTAATTTTACCACAGAAGATGGGGAAGTAGTGGTTTTTCGCGTGTTGGAACAAACTCGCCTTAGTGGGATAGATTATCTTTTGGTCAGTACGGCAGATGATGAGGATGGAGAAGCAGAAGCTCTTATCTTAAAGGATATTTCTAAGGATACAGATGAGGAAGCAATCTATGATATTGTTGAAGATGATCGGGAACTTGAATTAGTTGCTGGTATTTTCAAGGAATTATTGGATGATATTGAATTATATTAAATGCATAGATATGATTAGAAGAAAATAGGTGATGATATGCCTGAAAATCAGGAACAGTTCAAAAACTTACTAAAACAGCATGGACTCAAAGTAACCACACAAAGAGTCTCGATTCTTGAAGTTTTGAACAGCAGGCCTGGCAAACATTTGACAGCAGAAGAGATTTACGATTATGTCAAAAAGAAATACCCTGACATTGGAATAGCAACTGTTTACCGGACAATTCAAGTGTTATCAGAATTAGGTCTGATAGATAAATTAAATTTGGATGATGGATATGTACGATATGAGATTTGTAAAAAAGGCAAGGAAAATACAAGTCACCATCATCATCATTTAATATGCCTGGACTGCGGCAATATTTATGCATTTCAGGATGATCTGTTAGAAACATTGGAAGCTCGAATTAAAGATACGATGGAGTTTGAAGTGGTTGATCATGAAGTGAAGCTATACGGTCGTTGTAAGAAATGCAGAGGCAAATGAGTCTATTGATTCTAAAGGAATAAGGAACAATGGGGTGATTTTTTAAATCATGCCATATGAATTGATTTATCAATTCATATTTATAAGTTTGTTGTTTCATATCGAATGCACTTAATTAATGGATAGAGATAGTACATAAAACCATTGGAGGTGCAATTATTTGAAAGAAAAAGAAAAAAGTATTATTAAATTATCGGAATTGAAAGATAATGAAAAAAGCAACATAAAAACAAATGATTTTAAAGGTGTTAAAATTATACCACTAGGTGGATTAGAACAGATTGGTATGAATATTACTGCAATTGAATACGAAGACAGCATTATTGTAATTGATTGCGGATTATCCTTCCCGGAGGACGAGATGTTGGGAATTGATTTAGTAATTCCGGACGTAACTTATCTAAAGGAGAATATTGATAAAGTTAAGGGATTTATTATCACGCATGGTCATGAAGATCATATAGGATCACTGCCTTATGTATTAAAAGAAGTGAATGTCCCTATCTATGCAACCAAATTAACGACTGCAATTATTGAGACAAAACTGAAAGAACATAATTTGTTAAAGAATACGAAGAGAAAAGTTATTAAACATGGTCAATCCATAAATCTTGGATGTTTTCGAATAGAATTCATTCGGACAAACCATAGTATAGCTGATGCATCAGCACTTGCCATCTTTACACCGGCAGGTATCATATTCCATACAGGCGACTTTAAAGTGGATTATACACCGGTATTTGGCGAACCAATCGACTTACAGAGAATTGGTGAGATTGGTAAAAAGGGTGTATTAGCACTGCTTTGTGACAGTACCAATGCGGAACGTCCCGGTTATACGATGTCAGAAAGCTCGGTTGGTAAAACCTTTGATAATATTTTTGCGGATTATGCAAAGCAAAGGATTATTGTTGCTACCTTTGCATCCAATGTAGACCGTGTACAGCAGGTTATCAATTCTGCTACAAAATACGGCCGAAAGATAGTAATTGAAGGTCGTAGTATGGTGAATATCATTACGACTGCAATTGAACTTGGTTATATTAAAATGGCTGAAAATATGCTGATTGATATAGAGCAGATGAAGAATTATTCGGATAATCAGTTGGTTTTAATAACTACAGGAAGCCAGGGTGAGACGATGGCAGCACTGCCGCGTATGGCTGCATCCATTCATAAGAAGGTTACCATAAAGCCCGGTGATGTTGTTATTCTAAGTTCTACCCCGATACCGGGTAATGAGAAAGCAGTCTCAAAGGTTATTAATGAACTCTCAATGAAAGGGGCTAAGGTAATATACCAGGATACTCATGTATCTGGTCATGCCTGCCAGGAAGAGATTAAATTAATCTACACCTTAACAAAACCCAGATATGCAGTCCCCGTTCATGGGGAATATAAACATTTAATCAGACATGCTGAATTAGCTCAGTCACTGGGCATTCCGAAGGATAACATTTTTATTATGTCCTCCGGTAAAGTATTAACCTTATCCGCAGAAAAGGCAGCAATTACTGGAGAGGTACAGGCACAAGGCATCCTTGTAGATGGTCTTGGAGTTGGCGATGTTGGTAATATCGTACTTCGCGACAGGCAGCTTTTATCAGAGAATGGTTTAATTATCGTAGTTATTTCCTTAGAAAAACACAGTAATCAGATTTTATCAGGACCTGATATTGTTTCCCGTGGTTTTGTTTATGTAAGAGAATCGGAAAATCTGATGGAGGAAGCTCGTGTCGTTGTGGAGAAAGCATTGGATAAATGTCTGAGCCGCAATAATGCTGACTGGAGTAAGATGAAAACAGAAATCAAAGATTCCTTAAGTGATTACATTTGGAAAAAGACGAAGAGAAATCCAATGATACTGCCAATTATTATGGAAGTGTAGTCTTACACATTGCTAAAGTAAAAGAATTCGAATATTCTTAGTTATAGACTATAATAGTATTGTTTAAGATTAGAGAGGCGAATTATGGCGACTAAGTCAACAACATTAAAATTAACATTAAAAGTAACCGGCTTTGTAACAAGATTGCTTTTAAATATTATTTTTTATATATTAGTCATTATATTAATCGTTAATGTCAGCAAATTAGCATATAATTTTACCTATCAGCTCTATGGACCTGTTACGGTAGAACAAGCACCTGGCACGGATATCATCTTTCAAGTTAAGGAAGGTGAATCCACGATGGATATTGCAAGCAAGTTGGAGCTTAATCTAGCCATTACAAATAAGTATGCATTTTATTTAAAAGCGAAACTTCAAAAATCAGTTATCATGCCAGGAACCTATAAACTTAATTCCTCCATGACTTATGATGACATAATTACGGTTATTACAGATTATTCTAATTCCATTATAAAAGATGATACGAAAACAGGTACAAAAACAAGTACAGATTCCGGATCGAGTGCAGCAACAAATACTAATACTGACTAAGATACAGGTATAGTATTGTATTAATACAAGCAAGTTGTCATGTTAATCTATCTTTTTTAACTTCGGCAGTAAATTGAAAGGCTTGGTAAATCATGATAGTAGACGAAAGAATAGCAGCGTATATTAATTCTTTGGCAGTAGAAATTACTCCGGAACTTTTAACTTTGGAAAAAGAAGCGCTGAAAAACCATGTACCAATTATAAAAAAAGAAACGCAGGGACTATTAAAATTTATACTACGCCTGCAACAACCAAAATGTATCTTAGAGGTCGGAACAGCCATTGGCTTTTCCGCCCTCTTTATGAGTGAATATACAAACAGTGATTGCAAGATAACAACGATTGAAAAGGTACCGATGCGGTTAGTTGAGGCGGAGAAAAATTTATCCAGTGAGATATATCAGCACAAGGATAAGGTAACCTTAAGAAAAGGGGAAGCACTCGATGTATTGAAGGCTTGTGTTGCAGAGAAAACCAGTTACGATTTTATTTTCTTAGATGCAGCAAAAGCACAGTATATGAGTTTCTTACCTGAACTATTAAAACTATTAGATGATCACGGAATGCTGGTTACGGATAATGTATTACAGGATGGAACAGTCACAAATTCAAGATACAGCATTACAAGACGGGATCGGACGATACATTCAAGAATGAGGGATTATTTATATACAATTACCCATATGGAAGAGTTAGAAACGGTTATTTTACCGGTTGGTGATGGAGTTGCATTAAGCTACAAGAAAGTGAGAATATGTTAATGGAGATAAAAAAACCGGAATTACTGATACCTGCCGGTAATTTAGAAACACTAAAGACTGCAGTAATGTATGGAGCTGATGCAATCTATATCGGTGGAGATTTATACGGACTTCGTGCAAAGGCAAAGAATTTTTCCATGGAGGATATGAAAATTGGAATCGGGTTTGCACATGAACATGGTAAGAAGGTATATGTAACAGCTAATATTACAGCTCATAATCAAGATCTTGAAGGAATACGCAGATATTTTAAAGAATTAAAGGCCTTTGGTGAAAACCGTCCGGATGCACTGATTATATCCGATCCCGGAGTATTTTCTATCGCTATGGAGGAAGTACCGGAAATTGATTTGCATATCAGTACACAGGCAAACAATACAAATTATGAAACCTATCGTTTTTGGCATAAGCTAGGTGCAACGAGAGTTGTATCGGCCAGAGAATTATCCATTAAGGAATTATCAGATTTAAGGGCTAATATTCCGGAAGAGATGGAGATAGAGACATTCATTCATGGAGCTATGTGTATTGCATACTCAGGAAGATGTCTGCTCAGCAATTATTTTACCGGAAGAGATGCCAACATGGGAGCCTGTACTCATTCCTGTCGTTGGAGATACCATATTGTAGAAGAAACAAGACCCGGAGAGTACTTACCAATTGAAGAGAATGAGCGAGGTACCTATCTGTTTAATTCTAAGGATCTATGTATGATAGAATATATCCCTGAGCTTATCAAGGCTGGTATTAACAGCTTCAAAATCGAAGGACGCATGAAGACAGCGCTTTATGTAGCTACCGTTGCAAGAACTTATCGCAAGGCAATCGATGAATATCTTGAGAATCCGGCTTTATATGAAGCAAATAAGCCTCATTACATGGAAGAAATCAGAAAAGGTGTAAATCGTCAGTTTACCACCGGATTTTTCTTTGGTAATCCAACTCATGAGGATCAAATATATGACCATAATACCTATGAAAAGGCATATTCTTATCTTGGAACAATTTCTGGAGTTAGAGATAGTTACTATGAACTGGAGCAGAAGAATAAATTTTGTGTGGGGGATATGGTAGAAGTTATTAAACCGAATGGTGATACCATTATGACAAAAGTACAAAGAATAACCGATGAACAGGGAAATGATATGGATAGCTGCCCACATCCCCAGCAGAAAATTTATGTGGATTTTGGAACTCAATTAAATATTTTTGATATAATAAGACGGAAGGAATAATATTCCTTCCGTCTTTCGCTGGTGCTTCCATCTGTCCTTTTTATTCGTAGTTGGACGAGAAAAGATAAAAAGTAAGTCCTTCTGTCCCTTTTTAAGAGGGATAGGCACTTTTTGTCAATATCCTACATAAGATAGTAATGACATATTAAGCATTGAGGGTGCTTATCTTCGTGAAGTCTTTTCCAAAACCGTTAAGCACCAAAGAAGAAACTGACTATCTACGGCAATGTAAAAATGGTGACAAGGAAGCTAGAGACAAATTAATTGAACACAATCTTAGACTGGTAGCGCACATAGTAAAAAAATACAATATGGTGGATAAAGAAACGGATGATTTGATTTCGATTGGCACGATTGGATTAATTAAAGCAATCGATACATTTGATGATGAAAAAGGAATTCGCCTGGCTACCTATGCCTCCCGTTGTATTGATAATGCGATGCTATCACATTGGCTCTCGCACAAAAGCGGCCTTACAGCATTTTAACCCTTAACTAATTTCTTTTGATAAGATTTAGTATCGAATTTAAGACTGCTATTTTATGCTCGGTCGAACAGGGCAACGTCTGTATTTGGTAAATAATTGCATCTGCTGTTATTTTAGTGGTTCGTTTTTTTAGTTCATCTATAGCATCATGTGATTTTGGGTAATGAGTGATTACATTCATATTGGGGCCTCCATAAAGTGATATATTTTTAACGTATGATTGTCAGAATGTCCAATATACATAATGCTTGTGATGTTTAAAATCAAAATAATTTTTTTGAATCCTCCCTTGCGTTGTAAATACAACCGAATTTGTAAGAATTGGTATTGTATAATACATAAGAAAAGTAAGGTAGGATAACCTATATAAAAGATTAAATAGATAATACTTGCTTAAATAACAATGAAATTTTATACAAAAATAAAATTAAAAATGGAGGAGAAATAAATGGAGAATAATTATATCAAGAATATGCCTCACGAAGTCGTTGTGTCCTTAAAAGATCAGGTTGATATTTTACCAGGACAAGTAGTAAGTAAGACGCTTGCTCAAAATAAAGCAGTCAGCATAACCGTATTTGCATTTGACAAAGGAGAAGAAATTGGTTCTCATGATTCAACTGGGGATGCGATGGTAACCGTATTAGAAGGTACTGGACAATTCATTGTTGATGGAAAGGAATATGTTCTTAAGGAAGGAGAAACACTGATAATGCCGGCTCAAAAGCCTCATGCAGTTTTGGCAAAAGAAGCATTTAAGATGATGCTGGTTGTTGTTTTTCCGATGGTAATATAATCATTCATTCGAAATATGCGATTTGTAAGTTTACTCCATATGAAATGGGGTTATGAGCCTATCTGTATTAATCTGTTCGAAAGGGAAAACAGAAAAGAGATATTAGATACACTAAAACAATTATACTACTATACGAATAGGAACAGCTTCCTGTACCTCCGTCCGTACCGGTTAAAAAATCTGATTCTCTTTCAGCATTATGATTCGGGACGTAATTCACTGTAGTCTTCTGAGCTACTGAATTACTGCTAAGCTTATTCTCCTTAGCTCCACTGCCATATTCATAATACTGTGCATTGCCGTCACTGTCCTTGATGTTGATAGTATTGCCGTAATTATTAAATTGGTAGATATCCTTCCTGTCCTAAAATCAGTGTAGGATGTTGTATTATATCCATATGCAATATTGATTTCGTTGCCTGTAGTGCCATTGGTATGGGACTCAGTTGCTTTTATTACCCTCCTACACTATCCTTGTTTTTGTTGTGACAGACAAAAATAACAAGGAGGGAAATAAATGGCTTACATCACAGAGGTTCGTAATCTGGCCATGAGCCTTAATCTATGGAACGTTGCGCGTGGATTGATTAACATGAACTATTACATAAAAATAGATAATATTACAAAATAAGTATTTAATTCCTTTGTTGAATAATGTATGATATAATACGTTTGTAAGTGTAATAATTGCACAGAAATATTAAGTAAGGAGTAATAGCATGGATTTTTTTAATGTAGTGACAATGATAGGTGGATTAGCTTTATTCCTTTACGGAATGAATGCTATGGGTAATGGATTGGAACAATTAGCAGGAGGTAAGCTGGAAAAATTATTGGAAAAACTTACTTCTAATCCTGTAAAAGCAGTTTTATTGGGTGCAGGTGTTACTGCAGTTATTCAGTCTTCATCGGCTACTACAGTCATGGTAGTTGGGTTTGTTAACTCGGGAATTATGAAGCTCACACAGGCTGTTGGAATCATAATGGGTGCCAATGTTGGTACTACAGTTACATCATGGATTTTGAGTTTAACAGGAATTGAGAGTAATAATTTTTATATAAAACTATTAAAGCCGACAACGTTTTCGCCGATGTTAGCCATGATTGGTGTGGTTTTACTTCTCTTTATAAAAAATGAGAAGAAGAAAAACATTGGTATTATTCTGACAGGTTTTGCAATTCTAATGTTCGGTATGGAGAGCATGAGTGCAGCAGTGAAACCACTGGCAGATGTTACGGAATTCACTAATATACTAACAATGTTTTCACAGCCTTTGTTAGGAATGATGGCAGGTGCTTTGTTGACTGCAATTATTCAGAGCTCATCTGCTTCAGTTGGTATTTTGCAAGCATTATGTTTGACCGGAAGCTTGAGCTTTGGAACAGCGATACCTATTATAATGGGACAGAATATCGGTACCTGTATCACGGCAATTTTATCTTCCATCGGAGCTAATAAGAATGCTAAGAGAGCAGCGCTGATTCACTTATATTTTAATTTGATTGGTACTACCATATTCATGGTTTTATTCTATTCTGTGAATGCTGTGTTTGATTTTTCGTTTTTAGCAGATAAGATTAATCCGATAGGAATTGCTGTTATTCATAGTTGTTTTAATATAGCTTCAACGATCGTGTTATTACCGTTTACCAAGTGGTTGGTTAGATTAGCTATTATTTCAGTTCGTGAAGAAGAAAAAGTGCAGGATGTTGTTACACAAATCGATTTTCAACTGCTAGACACTCGTTTTCTTGATAAAACCGCTTACGCAACCGAACAATGTAAGCGTGTAACTACAAACATGGCTCAGTTGACAAAGTCCTCTTTGTTCAAAGCAATTGATTTACTGGAGAGCTATAGTGAGGGTGGCGTAAAAGAGGTGAAACAGTTAGAAGATCGGGTTGATAAATATGAAGATGAGCTTGGTTCTTACTTGATAAAATTAAGTAGTAAGAGTCTGTCGGAAAAGGATTCTAGAACAATCTCCTACTTATTGCATTGTATTGGTGATTTCGAACGAATCTCGGATCATGCAATTAATATTATGGAAATAGCAAAAGAAATCCAGGATAAAAACTTGAAGTTCTCCAATGAGGCTGTTGTAGAGGTACGTATTTATACAGAAGCGATTAGAGATATTATCACAACCGCAATCACAGCATTTGATACAGAGGACGTCAACCATGCAAAAATAGTGGAACCATTGGAGGAAGCTATCGACAATATCAATGAAAGCCTGAAAAAGAGACATATCATGAGATTAAGAAATGGTGTTTGTACGATTGATCTTGGATTTGTTCTAACGGACCTAATTAATAATTATGAGAGAATTGCGGATCATTGTTCCAATATAGCTATTTGGTTAATACAGTTAAAAGAAGATGGAATTGAATCACATGAATACATTTCTCGAATTAAGCAAGCTGACAATGAAGAGTTTCAGAGGTTGTATCAGCAGTTTAAGGATAAATACCAATTACCCAAAAAAGTATCAATATAACTATAGCAATTAAAAGGTCGTTACGAAATATGACTACCAGTGATGAATGTCCTTTTTGTTCAATACCTACTGTTTTTTCATTCATACTTATGAAAAAAACAGTAGGTATTTTTATGTGGTAAACGGTAAACCATGTGTTTATTTCCGATGCTTTCAAATATACCTTAGTTGATTCTGATGAACTATGCCCATGCACTGAGCTAATTACCGGAAGGGTAGCACCTTGTTTCTTAATAATAAGTTTGATCGACTAAAAACAAAAAATCATAAAGAAAAGTGTACCCTATGTATAAAAGTATAATACATTTTATCGAAAATGAAACACTTGAAATGGAAAAATATATAAAAAAGTTTGTTGCGAGAAAAAAGAACATGGATGAATTGTCCTATTATCTAAGTGACATTTATAAATATTATTAAAAAGAATGAATTTCCGGTATAAAACATATAATTTTGCAGGAACAATGATTACAGATCGTGTAAGAGATCGATCTACTTCATTAACAGAATATAGACTGGTTGGGAAAGGAGGATTGTATGCCGGGAAAATATGCTATCTATTCCCGTAAATCCAAATTTACAGGTAAGGGAGAAAGTATAGAAAATCAAATAGAATTGTGCAGGGAATATATTCAGAAAATCTATGGTGAGGTTGCGCTTGATAATATCATAATCTATGAGGATGAAGGCTTTTCGGGTAAAAATACGGAGCGTCCAAGGTTTCAGAAGATGCTTCAGGATGCCTACAAGAAAAAGTTCTCTGCAGTGATTTGTTATCGGCTTGATAGAATAAGCCGTAATATAGGTGATTTTGCTAAATTGATTGAAGAAATGAATACATTAAATATATCATTTATTTCCATTAAAGAACAATTTGATACATCATCTCCCATCGGACGTGCTATGATGTATATTGCATCTGTTTTTTCCCAGTTGGAGCGCGAAACGATCGCTGAACGGATCCGCGACAATATGCACGAACTCGCAAAGACAGGCAGGTGGCTTGGGGGGACAACACCAACCGGATATACCTCAGAATGTATTCAGAATGTTACTATTGATGGAAAACTAAAAAAATCATGTAAACTTAAGCTGCTTCCGGATGAGGCAGGCTTAATTCAAATAATATTTCATAAGTTTTTAGAAACAAGCTCATTAAGTAAAACTGAGACCTACCTGTTACAAAACGGTTACGTATCAAAAAATAATAAATACCTATCACGTTTTGCGATTAGGAGTATTATTACAAATCCGGTATATCTGCAGGCTGATATGGACGCGTATCGATATTTTATAGAAAATAATGCAGAACTGTATTCAACGCTTGAGGATTTTGATGGGATACATGGCATTATGGCTTATAACAGAACCGATCAAACCAACGGAAAGGCAACAAGAACCAGAGATATAGAGGAATGGATTATCAGTGTGGGCAAGCACCGAGGAATAATAGCTGGTGATGTTTGGATTCGAATTCAGAAGATTTTAGGAGATAATAAGCAAAAAACAATAAATAAGCCAAAGAGTAATATCGCTCTGTTATCCGGCTTACTCCTGTGTAAATGTGGTGAAGCAATGCGTCCGAAAGCCTTTCACGTCACTGCAGACGGTAGTAAAAGATTCTACTACTTATGTTCGATGAAGGAGAAGAGCAGAGGCCAAATTTGCAATAATAAAAACCCAAATGGTGACATGCTTGATAAAGCTGTCTGTGAGGAGATAAATAAGCTAAGTTACAATAAATTCGAACTGTACACACAATTGGAACAGGCGAAAAAGAAGATGTCAGAGGAGAAGAATATTTATAATGAATACGATAGCTTCATAAAACAAATTAATGAAAATGAAAAGGAAATTAATCAACTGATTAGTACCTATGCAAAATCGTCGGGAACTGTATCCGAAGAATACTTATTAAGACAAATTGAAGAAAAGCATCGTAACAAGGAAGAATTAAGAAAACAAATACATAATAGGAAATATGCAGTCACAATGGGAAAGCTAGAAAATAATGAATTCGAGTTGAATAAAATATCCACATCTATATTACAGAATGGAATAAATAATTTCAATTTAGAGCAAAAGCGAGCTGCATTAAGAACAGTTATTAAAAAAATTGTATGGGATGGTTCAAATATCAATATCTATTTAGAGGGTTCGGATTAAGCCACTGTGTGAGGATAGCAAATGAGCTTTTAATGATGCTCAGAAGCGGAAAACGATTAGCAAAGGAAGTATATTTGTATGATCCGATTGGATCTGATCGGGAGGGAAATGAAATCAACCTTTTGGATATCATCGAAGAAGCAGAAGTAGATATTGTAGAAAATATCATGCTGGAAGATGATATTAAAAAACTGTATCACATGATAGGCATAGTGTTGACTGATAGAGAACGAGAAATAATCTGTTTACGTTACGGTTTAAGCAATCAAAAAGAGGTAACTCAACGAGAGATAGCGGGTATGTTAGGGATATCCAGAAGCTACGTCAGCAGAATAGAAAAGAAAGCCCTTAAGAAGTTGAGAGAATGTTTTGAACAATAGAGAACCTAGATTCAGTTTCTTTGGGAAACCTGCGAGAATGTTTTGAGCAGTAATTTCATATTTATCATAAAAAGCTGATACAAAGCCATAACTTGGCATTGCATCAGCTTTTTATTGACTCGAAAAAAGAAATTAGCTGTAACAAAACCGGAAACCGGAAATAACAGAAATAACATAAAATAAAATATAATTCTCGAGGCAGGAAAAAATATTTATACAACATTTGTAAATAACAGTTCATTTATGTGAATATTATGATAACATAGTAATTGGAAACGATGCCGGTAAGGTTACTGACAACGTTATTAATGGATATAGCTCAATCGATATCGGAGCAATGATGGCAATACTCGTTTTAG
>JAQUYQ010000057.1 GCA_028691795.1 Herbinix sp. | reverse complement strand
ACATAAATATATGCCATTCAAATAACGGTTATGGTTTCCGTCAACGCCTACTATCATTTCGGGTTGCCCTCAAAAGCCCATTCAGCTAAAAACTACATATCGCTTTCCACCACCAGCGACTCTCTGTCATGTCGTATTAAAGCTTACTCTTCTTTCTCAACGGTTTCGTTTATTAATGACTACATATTAATACCACAGTCATGATTTGTCAATACCAATTTTATTGTCATGCTTCAAAATAAAATTTGTCATGCTTGAAAATAAAACTTTTGTGTATTTATACAGTTCCTTCCAATGTCAAAAAGCCCCGAATCCGTTATTGATACTCATGTATCATCGCACAAGTAGTCGTTACAACCTTCGGGGCTTATCATATTTATACGTTATTTTGTGAAATCAGCTGGAAATGCCGGATTGAATGCATAGAAATTCCTTGCATCTAGTTCATCCTGAATCATTCTTAAGGCTTCGCCAAATCTTTGGAAATGAATAACTTCTCTCATTCTTAAGAATTTAATCGGGTCACATACGTCATGGTCATGAACTAAACGGAGAATATTATCATAAGTAGTTCTTGCTTTTTGCTCTGCTGCCATATCTTCTACTAAATCCGTGATCGGATCGCCCTTGCTTTGAATTGTTGTAGCGGTCCATGCTATCCCGCCAGCAGCCTGTGGCCATATACCCAAGGTATGATCGACATAATAATTCTGGAAACCACCTTCTACGATTTGCTCCGGAGTCAGGTCTCTTGTAAGCTGGTGAACAATTGCACCAACTATTTCCATGTGTGCCAATTCTTCCGTACCGATGTCAGTTAAAAGTCCTGCTACTTTTCTGTTAGGCATAGCATAACGTTGTGACAAATAGCGTAAGGAAGCACCAATTTCACCATCTGGACCGCCATATTGGCTCATGATAACCTGCGCCAGCTTCGGGTTACATTGATCAATTTGTACCGGGTGTTGTAATCTTTTCTCATAACTCCACATAAACTAGCACCTTCCTTCCCATGGCCAAGGTCCTTCAACCCATGCCCACATATTATCATTTTCTACATGATATGATTCAATCGGTCCAAAACATTTCGTATATTCATGTACTGCTTCATTTCTTACCTGTGATACTCTATCCCAGTAATCCAAAGCGGCTCTGTCTGTCGGATGGGTATCCAGAAATAATCTGAGTTCATCACATACAAAGCTTGTAGCTTCTATACAAGCAAATAATTTTTCTCTGCTATTACCATCCATTATTTACAGCTCCTCCCATACCATTTTAGATCCAATTCCTTAAATAACGTACCATTTGCAAGTGCTGCAAACTCATTTTCATACAGATTTCTGAAGCACTGCCAAGGAACATAACACATAGCTAACGGGAAACGATCAAAGTCACCCTCATGCCTGTCTCTTTCACACATATCTTCATGCATATGACCTCCGCACATATCTTCATGCTTGTGATCTCGACACATATCCTCATGTTTGTGATCTCGACACATATCCTCGTGCTTATGTCCTCCACAAGCTTCTGCACAAACATTCTCAATCGGTCTATGAGGAGTATTTTTACTGCAATTGCAGCTATTTCCTACATTACCGCGATACATCCTTCTATCCATTATTAAACTCCTTTCAAAAATAATAACTAATAAATCACTTCGTATATTCTTATGAATTGGATATCAATTCACGAATTTATACAAATAAATTAATTAACTCTTCCATACATGATGCCGCTTTTACGTCATCTCTAATAGCTGAGGAAGAAGTTCAAAATGAAATTCCTATAGATTTCATTTTGGAGTTCTTTCAGTGTGAAGATGCTTTCTCTTTACACTAATCTCTTATTAAAAATTTATTTGTCATAAACAATAAACGAGCAACATATATTAGTACTTTTGTTGTTCTCTATATATTATGTTGTTAAAACAATTGAGTGCCTGTACCAATATATTTCATATCATTGACATTAAAACTATAATAATATAATATTTAAATATAAGGTTTATTTCAAATACCTAGCAAAGGGAGTGTGCGGATGTATCATTTTATAATCAACCCAAAATCAAGCTCTGGCAGAGGAATACAGTATTGGTGGACTGTAAAAAGTGAATTGGATAAGCAACAGATTAGGTATACGGCTGTCTTTACAAAACATACGGGCCATGCAACTGAACTTACCCGCACGATCTGCAGTGAAAATAACGGTATTAAAAATATTGTTATTTTGGGCGGTGATGGCACCTTTAATGAAGTGATTAACGGAATCGATAATTTTAATGAAGTATTATTTGGTTATATTCCCTCCGGCTCCAGTAATGATCTTGCAAGAAGTCTTAAAATACCAAAGGATCCGATTAAAGCTCTATCAAACATTTTAAAACCAACTAAATTCAAATACCTGGACTATGGGCTTATCACTTTTTTTGATGAAAATATGCAGCCCCGTAAGTTCGCCTGTTCCAGCGGAATTGGTTATGATGCCAATGTATGCTTTGAGGTCCAGTCCTCCCCTTTAAAGAAAAGATTAAACCGCTTCGGTGCGGGTAAATTCGTATATATTGCTATTGCTATCAAGCAGCTGATCACCGTGAAGCCCTCGAATGTAACCGTTATCGTAGATGGCGGCAAAAAAGACACCTACGATAAAGTTCTTCTGGTGTCCAGTATGATACATAAATATGAGGGTGGCGGTCTTTTGATGGCTCCGCATGCAAATCCATCCGACGGTAAACTAAGTGTATGCCTGGTCCACGGTTTAAGCCCCCTTATGGCCTTTTTGCTATTACCAACCATTTTTACGGGAAAACATGTGAATTATAAGGCGGTAGAAGCCTTTCATTGTTCAGAAATTGAGATTATTACCGATAAGGATACTTCGGTTCATACTGATGGTGAAGTTCCTTCTGTATGTTCCCACATCAAGGTAAGTTGTATACGGGAGCAGATACGAATGATTTTATAGGAAAGTAGGCGTCAGTGCTCTTCATTTTTAATCAACCGTATTTTCACTGTCAGAGTACCAGAAGTCATGAAGCATACTTTTCATTGAGTTAATATTAACTGTTACATTCGGGAACCATTCGCGCGGAAACAAATTATAATATTGTTTCTGCGTAAACCGCTCATCCAAAAGTAGAATTGCGCCACGGTCTTCTTTTGTCCGTATTACTCTTCCTGCTGACTGCAGTACCTTATTCATCCCTGAATACAGATAAGCATAATCAAAACCTGCATTGTTTCTTTCATCAAAATAACCACGAAATAGTTCTCTTTCATTACAAACCATCGGTAAGCCGGTGCCTACTATAACCGCGCCAATCAGTCGGTTGTTCTTTAAATCAATCCCTTCACTGAATATCCCACCCATGACACAAAAGCCTATTCTGCTACTTTTGGGATTCTCAACAAACTCCTCCAAAAACAATTCCTTATCTGCCTCCGACATACTGCTGCTTTGTGCCACAATACCATCTAGCTCACCTTCAGCCAGCAAGGCAATCTCCTGCAGTAATTGGTAAGAAGGGAAAAATACCATATAATTTCCCGTTCTCGCTTCTGTAAAGACCTTAATGTAATTTAAAATTTTACGGTATTCCTTCTCATTTCTTCGGGTATATTTCGTGCTCACATCGCTGCCTATCATGATTAGCCGGTTCTCCGGGTAAAAAGACGAGGGTGCATATATCGCATAATCCTCCTTATTACCACCTAGCTGTTCCATATAATAGTTGATCGGTAATAACGTAGCCGAAAACAGAATAGCACTTTTCCCCTTATCCATACAGGCAAGCAAATTCTTCGATGGATCCATACACTTAAGTTTAATCCGAAAGAGATCCTCCTCATAATCTGTATATATGGTATAGCAATCATCACGAAGCTCATACATATTTAAGAAATGCCGGATATCCAGATAGAGACGTAATATTTCTTCCTTCCCTTGTGTGATAATGCCCTCCTGAAGGAATATCTCATACTCTGTCATTAAGCTAATGAGATGGATGCAAAGGCCATCGGCATTTTCAATCACTTCAAATTCATCACAATCTCTCTTCAGTCTTAGCAGATCGTTATTACAATGATCAATTAATTTTGCAAGTTTCACACTTTTGTCCTTAATTAGTCTCTTTACTTCTAGAAAATTTTCCTTATAAAGAACCGCACTATACATTTCTCTTGCCCGGTCCACAAGATTATGTGCTTCATCTATTAAAAATATATAGTCGCATCGTTTTTCATTCATAAAAAATCTTCTTAAATATACATTAGGGTCAAAGACATAGTTATAATCGCAGATTATGGCATCTGCCCAAAGTGTAACATCCAGCCCCATCTCAAAAGGGCAGACACAGTGTTTTTCGGCGTACGTTATAACGTGATCCCTGGAAATATCATTTTCCTTCGTCAGCAAATCATATACTGCATCGTTTACCCGATCAAAATATCCCTTTGCACGAGGGCAAGCTCCCGGATTACAATCCGGCTTGTCCAAGATACAAACCTTATCTTTTGCAGTTATCGTAACCACCTTTAATAAAAGCCCGTTACTGCCTAATATCTTGAAGGTATCCTCCGCCACTGTCCGGGTTATAGTCTTCGCTGTAAGATAAAATATCTTTTCAGCAATTCCTTCTCCCATTGCTTTTACCGAAGGAAATACCGTAGAAATTGTCTTTCCAACTCCTGTTGGTGCTTCAATGAAAAGTTTCTTATTTCTTAGAATTGTTTTATATACACCGGTGACCAGTTCCTTTTGACCCTCGCGGTATGGAAAGGGAAAATTCAGTGCTTTGATTGCGGTGTTACGTTTATCTGTCCATTTGATTTGCCATGCTGCCCATTTGGCATATTCCGTAACCAGATGATTAAACCATGTGCTTAATTCTTCGTAGGTCAATGTCTCCTCAAAATACCGGAGGGTTTCTGTCTCTAAATTGCAGTAGGTCAGGCGGATTCCAATTCTGCTATATTCCTGCTTTGTAGCATAAATATAGGCATAACACATCGCCTGTGCCCGATGAACACCCACCGGGGCATTCAAATGGGATAACTCTATATAAACTCCTTTAATTTCATCTATGATAACTTCCGGGGGAATGTCCTCTTCCTCGATTATAAGAACCGAAAAATCCTCGCTTATGATATTATTATGAATGATACCATCTGCTCTGCCTTCAATCGTTAATTCAAATTCTATGCCATCTTTCGTAACAGGTACTGTGATACTAAGTGGTACCTCAGCCGTATAATTTGCTCCCATCTGCTTTTGAAGCTTACGGTGCATACGACTGCCTGCCTGCATGGCATCAGCATCACTCCTTGTTTTTGTATTATCAAGATCACCGGAGCACAAGATAAACTCAACAAGATTACGAACCGATATTCTGATGTTTTTGGTGTTTTCCTGCATTTTAGCTGCTCCTTGCATGAATCTGTTTATTTAGAATCTATATGGGCTGTTGCAATATACCTTTAATTATGCAACAGCCCATGTGATTAATATACCGCGCAATTTTCTTAGTGAAATTTCTTTTAAACAACCTGCAACTTTAGGTTTATACTTAATTATTTTATGACATTTATATATAAAGTCAATATTATTTTTATAATTAATTTGTGTTTATATATTGCATTTTTTACCTCAATCTGGTACATTCTACTTATATTCCTCGTATCAAAATTTGGGGTATACAAGATGAATTTTAACACAAGCATATTTTAAAATCATATTTGCTTGTTATGAATTCACTTGTCATTAATTTAAAAAGTGAGGTAGTATAATGAGCGAACACAATCACGATTGCGGTTGCGGCTGCGGCTGTGGAGATGATCACGAGTATGAACATGATTCAATTACATTATCATTAGATGACGGTACCGAGTTGAATTGTACAGTTTTAGACATCTTCTCTGTAGATAACAAAGATTACATTGCACTTCAGCCAGAAGAAGGCGAAGAAGAAGAGGATAACGTTTTCTTATATCGTTATATCCAGGAAGATGACGGGGAACCCCAACTTCTTAACATCGATGATGATGATGAATTTGAAGCAGTTGCCGATGCATTCGAGGAGCTCTTAGATTCACAGGATTATGATGACATGTTTGATGAAGATGATGAAGAAGCAGAAGAAGACGAAGAATAGGATTAATGATGAAACATAGGATTTATCTTAATCTATAACAATTATATGGAATTTTCATAGTAGCAGGAGGCAGGTGATGCAATCACCTGCCTCCTGCTACGTTCCTAATTTATCAATTTTTCCATCAATTCCGGTGAGTTCATCTATAAACCTTGACCACTGCGTTACTTTATTGTAACGTTCTTTGGCACTGAAGATATATAAGGCTTCTTTCGTTCTAGTCATCGCCACATAAAATAAGCGGCGTTCTTCCTCGATATCCTCCACAAGAACTGCTTTTTTATGAGGTGTTATTCCTTCATTGGCATCCGCAATAAAAACCGTATGAAATTCCAGCCCTTTTGAACTGTGCATAGTAGCAATCATAACCCGATCGGTATGATTATTTTTATTATCTAAGGCCTGCCTTCTAAGCTCTTCCTTATATTCCTCCATATGAGAAAACCATTCCTCATAAGTTTTAAAATTCCTGGCACTTTCCTGCAGCTCATCAAGGATGTCTAGAAGTTCCTCTGCCTTAATTCTTCTCTGATCAGCATACTCTTTTAAATAATCCTCGTATCCAATACCTCTTCGAATATAATTAACGGCTGCATAAGGGCTCATTCTACCTAATATGGCTAAATCATATTCCAGTTGCTCCAAGCGTTCCAGCATCCAGTTCTTATCCTCATAATAATCCTTAAGTGCTTCAAAATCCACCTCAGGGCTGTCAAAACAATCTCTGGTGATATAACGTTTTGGTCGGTTAATAATCTGCAGGAATAGATTTCGCTCTGTCCGGCCCATCGATATTTTAATGTAGGTTATGATGTCCGTTGCAATCCAATGCTCGAAAAGATTAGGCAGATTGTCCTTCATTTGAAATGGAATATTATACTCCATCAATTTATGCAAGAGTGAGCCGGAACCCATACTAGTCCGTACCAGTATTGCCATATCAGATAAGGGCGTCCCCTCCCTATGCAGTCTTAGAATTTCTTCTGAAAGGCTTTGATTTTCCTGTGTTAGTGTATCAAAATGTTTGATTATTACCTCTTTCCCATCTTCCTTAACCGCTGCTGCTTTTTTCTCAAAGCGGTTTTGATTATTCATAATCAGCTTGCTAGCAGTGTTTAGAATCTTTGCTGTGGTTCGATAATTCTTATCCAAAAATATCATCCTACACTGTGGATAATCATTCGGGAAGTTCAGCATAATCTCTGGTTTTGCACCTCTAAAACGGTAAATAGACTGATCATCATCCCCTACAATGAATAGATTATTGCGTGGCAGCGCCAGCATGCGGATTATATCATACTGTACCATATTGATATCCTGAAACTCATCAATTAAAATATATCGGAATTTATTTTGCCATAGAGCAAGAATGTCCTTACGCTCGTCTAATAACTGATAGCATAATAGAAGCATATCATCGAAGTCTATTAAATTAGACTTTTTTAATCTCTGGTTATATTCCATATAGATCGTTCGAAACACTTCATCGGAACAATGAAGAGAATAATAATTAGCCAGTTCCATCCGATTACCTTTCACAAGGCTTATTTCGGAGGATAAATCCGCTATAAATTCCTTCTCATCCTCGTATTCTAACTCCATGTGATGAATGATTTCCTTCATATAATGAAACCGGATTTCTTCTCTTACTATGTTACTGCCATTTAAATGGTAGGCATGTCTTAGCATAGTAAAAAACACGGCATGAAAGGTTCCAAAGTTCACTCCGGTACTCGGCTTTCTTCTCTGTTGCAGGAAGCGCTCCTTCATCTCACTGGCCGCAGCCTTTGTAAAGGTGATTACAAGAATTTGCTCTTCCGGTATATTACAATGCTCTATTAAATATTTGGTTCGCTCCGTGATTACTAGTGTTTTGCCTGAGCCTGGACCTGCTAAAACCAGCATCGGACCATCCACATGATGAACAGCCTGTTGCTGTGCCTGATTCATTTGCATAAAGACCTCCATCTTAAAAATATATATTGGCTAGCCAATTCACTTGTCATGAATAATAAACAGATGTACCTGACTGACAGATAGGTTATTCGATAAAATAGAAGATTAATTATTTATGATAATACCCATACTGGCACGGAGGTTTGTTAATCCGTGCTGTAAGGGCATATTTATTCGGTGTTAACTAACTTAATTTTTCAATCGCAACCTTGATTCGGCGCAAGCTTTCCTCTTTCCCAAGGATGTTCATGATTTCGTAAGCACCGCCCGGTGTTGATTGTTTACCGGATACTGCTGTTCTTACCGGCCATAAACCCTGACCGTTCTTAATACCGTTTTCTGCAATGTAGGCCATGATTATCGCTTCAATATTTGTTTCCGAATAATCCTCTAGTGCCTCAAACTGAGGAAGAAGATCCTGCAGAACCTTAAGAGAGCTTACAGAGTCGGTTTTCATCTTCTTATGAGTATACATTGCGATATCATAATCCGGAAGTTCCTCAAAGAAATCAATTATTTCTTTAATGTCCACGAGAGTTTCAATTCTTGTTTTAACTAAAGCCGATATTTTTCTTAAATCCAAGTCCTTTTTAATTACTTCCTTGATATAAGGTAATGCCAACTGATAATACTTCTCAAACTCCATATTTTTTAAATACTCACTGTTCATCCAGCGAAGCTTCACAATATCAAATACAGCAGGTGCTTTATTGATGTGGGTATAATCAAATTCACGAATTAAATCCTCTAAGGACATTATTTCAGCATTATTTGACGAACTCCATCCAAGCAGTGCAACGAAGTTTATGATTGCTTCAGATACAAAGCCCTGCTCCAATAAATCCTCATACGAGGAATGTCCGCTTCGTTTACTTAGTTTTTTATGCTCTTCATTTGTGATCAGCGGTAAATGTACATATACCGGCTCTTCCCAGTTAAAATCCTGATATAATCTTGTATATTTTGGGGTTGAGGATAAGTATTCATTTCCTCTAACCACATGGGTAATTTTCATCATATGGTCATCAATAACATTAGCAAAATTATAAGTAGGATAACCATCTGATTTCATTAAAATCATATCATCCAGTTCCTCATTATCTACTGTGATATCACCAAAGATTGCATCATGGAAGGTTGTGGAACCCTCGGTGGGATTGTTTTGGCGAATAACGTAGGGTATTCCCGCTGACAGATTTGCTTCTATCTCTTCCTTTGTTAGATGGAGACAGTGCTTATCATATTTTATTATTTCTTTTAAATCCTCTTCTTCCTCATGCTCTGCATCCCCAACTACTGTTTTTAGGGAAGCTAAGCGATCTTTGGTACAAAAACAGTAATAAGCTGCTCCTTTATCAATTAATTGCTTTGCATACTCAAGGTAAATACCACTGGCCTGACGCTCGCTCTGAACGTATGGCCCATAACCGCCATCTTTATCCGGTCCCTCATCATGTATGAGTCCTGTTCCCTGAATGGTACGATAAATGATATCTACTGCACCCTCTACAAGACGTTCCTGATCTGTATCTTCTATTCTAAGGATAAAGGTGCCGTCCTCATGCTTTGCTATTAAATACTCATATAATGCAGTTCTTAAATTACCAACATGCATTCTTCCTGTCGGACTCGGTGCAAATCTGGTTCTGATTTTACTCATGTTCAACCACCTCTCAAAAATTATTTTTAACGACATTATACCATAACAAAAACAAAAATCAAATTATAGTTTCAATTAGACTAGACTTAGAACTAAAAAGGATGTCTATTATGGCTTATAGCCTATTAGACACCTTTTCTAGGTCATATCTGTTATATTATAATTCGAATAAAAGTTAGCCTTCTGTCTTCATGGCTTCAATAGCACTTATTTTTGTAGCACGTCTTGCTGGAAAATATCCTGACACAAGTCCTACTAATATTGAGATGCCTAAAGAAGCAATTGGTAAGTATAACGGTATAATTGAAAACCTTGTATTCGTCGTATCGTACATATAGTTACCGGACATTAATGCCTGGAATATCGGACCTCCAAATTTATTCACTACATAAGAAGCAATATAGCCAAACACAATACCAATTATTCCACCAAATAAACCAATCATTCCAGCTTCAAACAGGAATAATTTACGGATATCCTTAATCGTACAGCCGAGAACCTTCATAATACCAATTTCCTTCGTACGTTCATAAATTGACATTACCATGGTATTAGCAATGCTGATTGCTGATGCTAACATTGATACAAAACCCAAGGCACCCAGTACCATCTGTAAGGTTTTCGATGCATCTTGTAAGGGTAGCAAATACTGCAGCATACTAAAAGATGTGAAGCCCAGCTTTTCTATGTCATCTTGTACCTTTTCAACATTATTAATATTATCTACATTTAATTTAATTTGGTTATAGCTTTGGATCGTTTTTAATGCCTTTTTACGATCCTGCAACGATAAAGTATTGCAATACTCGCGGAATATTTTCTTAAAATAATTTATATCCATATAGGTGTAATAATCAAATTCACTGTTTGTCTGTACCATTTTGGCAATATTTTTTAAAGGTAAAGTGAATTCTTTCTTTTTCGGCGCTACTTGATAATCTTGAAACTTTAATATAACCTTTTGCTTTTGAAGATCAACTTGAACTTCTTGATAATTTCGTGAATTTGGGTTATAAAACGCATAAGGCTGAGAAAATCCGAAGATGATTGCAGAGTTATCCTCTTGCGTTGGATATTCCCCATACTGTAGAGTGGGAAAGTCAAAATCTTCAAAGGTATCCATATTCATTGCCATTATAGATACATTGGACATATACTTTCCTGCGGTTAAAGAAACATATGCCTGGATTATAGGTGAGACAGCTCTTACATGTTCTAATGCTTTTATCTGTTCCACCAAGTTGTCATTAAGTGCCTGCTCTTTACTGCTTACATATTGATTATCCTCATCAAATATATCCGCCATGCTATTCACTGTAACGGTAGTCAAACTCCCTTGCTGCATGACCTGTGAATTAAAGTTACTATTCATTCCATTACCAATGGAAATCATAATGATAATGGATAGAGAGCCGATGATAACTCCTAAAATGGTTAAAATCGTTCTAGCCTTTCTCCTGGAAAGGTTTTTTAAACCCATTACAAACAGATCACTAATCCTCATAAAGATCAATCCCTTTTTTTATTTTTCTTTTCGCCAAGAATGCACCTAATGCAATACTGACTAAAAGAACTGCTGCAGATACTCCGATCACAAATGGCCAGGTGGATAATAAAGGATCTTTAACCTCTACACCAGTGCCTAAGGTAGGATCCACCATAGTACCTTCTGTATTGGCTCCATCTGCTGACCCTTCTTCCGTTATTACTTTCCCTTCAGCAGTTGCAACTACTGCAAGTGCCATATTACTAATTAACAATGTATTCATATTAACCTCCATTCTGCCGCCAGGCAGCTCATAATACGAATGTGAATTATGCTTACATAATTCACATTGCGAAAAGCATGCTATCGCTCTTTTTGCCGGTTGAAAAGCCTCTTCCTAGTATTGTTCCTGTTCTTTTTTACGAAGCTTTGATCTATATGCGCTGATTATTATCTTTCTGGTAATCGGAACAAATAATATAAAAATTGCTACTTGTAAGATTACGAATGCCCATAAAGGAAGAATCGCTGCCTTGACCGTCTGAACATCCGGATTTAATACTTCACCAGATCCGTCATCAATGACACCAGGATCAATCGTTGTGGCTCCCATAACAGCACCTTCAAAATCCTTGGTAAATTCAACCGTATCACCGTTACTATCTTCATAACTGATTTTTAAAGTACCTGGAACTGTGCCTTCCATATTAGGGATTACGTCAAATTCTACCAAGGATGAACTACCGGCCTCAACGTTGCCGATAAAATACATACTGCCATCTGCTTTCGTAAAGCCTTCTCCCTCTACAGTCGCAACAACATTATTTAAAACTGATTTACCCATATTATAAAATTCAAAGGAAAGCGTTGCTGTACCGCCTACCATTACGTTGCCGTCCCAAGAATAAACCTGAATATTATCCGCTACGGGCCTTGCATTTTCTATTGCCTGAAGATTTAATTCTTCTGTCTTGGTTACACCCGTTTCACCGGTTTCCGGATTAGGTTCCATTCCTTCATATTCATAATCAATTGTAATTTTTAATGGATATGCTTTCGTTGTAGCATCTGATTTTACTTTAAGCTCAATCGTATTTTCAACGGTTTCACCAGCTTCAATTTTATTAATAAAGAAGCTATTGCTTCCCTGGGTAACAGTAAAGATATTATCCGCCTGGGTTATGGTTACCGTTATATTTTTAGCTGCAACGGATGAGTTCGTATTATAAATGTCATATGTAAAATTAAAGGTTGAACCTGCACGCAATTCTTCAACGTCCGTAGTATATTTACTGATTATTAATTTCGGTTTACTGCTGCTGCCCAGATCGTTTTGAACATCATGCACGGGTATAATTACACTGCTCTCTTCCCCACCGGTATATTTGTATTTGATCGTCAGATTATTGAGTCCCTCCGTAATACTGGTAGATGCAATAAGTGGTATTGTAATTCTAACTTTTTCTCCAGCTTTTAACTTTTCAATATACTGATATGGCTCTGATTTAATTGGAATAAAGGTTGCATTAGTTAAACCATCCGCATATACTTTTAATTCTGAAATAGCTATCTTACTCTTATTTTCAAGATCGAAGGATATCTCTAATTTATCACCTGCCAAAGGCTGCTCCGGGGATTGTGATACATTACTGATCACAATATTCGGGGTTCCTGCCGTGGTAGCTCCGATAATATCAACATAAATCGTTTCAGTTAAGGTATATGCAATACCAGCATCATCCTTATATGTAACAACTATTTTGAGATTTTTCATCCCACCAGTAGCATATTTGGATACCGTGAGTGGAATCTCAGCTGTATTCTCCTTATCCTTCTTGATGTTTGAAACAGTAATTTCATCTGTATAATAATTCTTTATTATTCCGTCCTGCGCCACACTGGAAGCATCTAACGTAGCCTTAATACTATTTGCTGTACCCATTCCGTTATTTTTTAAATCTACTGATAATGTAAAATTATCCCCAGCTTTTAAACCTTCTTTATAATCGACATTCTTAACAATTAAGCTTGGTGCACTTTCATTAGCGCTAAGATTGACATTTACATTATAGGTACTTTTTACTTCATCGCCATCCAATGTTTTATATGTAAAATTAGCTACCCATGTTTTTTTCCCTGTTGTTGCAGTAGAAAGAATTGTAATCGGAAGGGAAATCTGCTTTGTTCCACCCTCTGAAAGATCACCAACCTTTATTTTAGTAGCTGAATATCTCTCTTCTACTATTTGACCATAATCCATGACAAGGTATATGTTTTTAGCTGTCAATTCACCTTCATTTGTAACGGTAAAGGATAAATTTGACTTACTTCCAATTTTAGAATTATCAAGTGAAACACTGCTTACTGTTAATTGAGTCGGCTCTTTTTCATCCGTTATACTAAGATTTGTGCTTATTGAACAAGAGGTATCTTCATCGTTACTATAACTATGATAATTAAATACGATACTAATTGGATAATCCTTAATAGTCGCCGAAGCCTTTGTCTTAACATCAAATTCAAGAGATGTAGCACTTCCTGTTGTGATAGCACTTACAGTTAAATCTCCTTGATGCAAGGTTGGCTTTGAAAATGTAAATGGTGCACCCGCTGCTGCACTTATTGTGATAGCGGGATTTAGAATATATTCTTTTACTACGGTAATCGGAATCTTTACATGAGTTGTTTCACCAGGCGTCACCACCAGATTGACATCCTCAGCTAGTACTACATTACCCTCTGCTGCGGCCTGAATATGTATACCATTACCTATTGTTCCGGTTGCGAACATTGCCATAGCTATAAGCGCAACCAATAATCTCTTCATCCTCATCCTAATATCCTCTACTTCCTTTTCATATTTATGTTTTATTGTGACTATTCAGTCACTGCGATTTTAACGAATCGATACACACAAAATAAGCTTAAAAATACATAGTTTGACGCTGACCAACTCGAAATCCTAACGGATTTCTCGGGGTACTGAATGGTTTTAAGATACCCCTGTTAATAATTCACCCGTCTGCACCGTCTGTGTAGACTCCGTAACCGCTTCGTTCACTCCAGGTACCTCCGGAATTGCT
>JAQUYQ010000241.1 GCA_028691795.1 Herbinix sp. | reverse complement strand
ACAGAGAATCTTTAAGAATGTTTTCCATTTAACTCACTTCAATCATGTTTCTGCAAAAAAATGTGTGAAATTTTCAAGGTGCTAAAAAATTGGCGAATTGAAACCATTAATTCGACCCCAACATCATGACATAATACTTTTACCTCCTGGGATTTTTTTTATTTTGACATATTTTTGGCTTTTTGTAAAGTGGATTTGGTGCAAATTCGATATAATATTTAATTAAATGTTTATAATATTAGAAATAATTACCAAATAAGTCCAAGCCATTATTTATTATTATAATGTGAGCTATGATAATATTAGGTGGAAATATGTCTATAATATGTGATATACTCTAACAAACAGTAGTCACTTTTTATAAAATGTAATTATATTAGGAAAGGTATGGGTGTTGTCAATGAAACAATTTACAAATCTGAGAGATCGCTGGAAAGGTTTTCTTGATACTTTAACACGTTTTCCATTAACGATAATTTTACTTACAGCGTCAGTAATAACAAATGCTATAGCAATTAATACACAGGAAGACGAAATATATATAAGGCTATTTATTACGTTTGTATTGGGCGCTTCCATTTATACAGTATGTCAGCTGCTCTATGAAAGATATTTTGATAATCTCTTGGTAAGGTTTGCTTTTGCAGGAGTTACGATTATTATTTCTATCGTTTACTACTTACTGATTAATAATACGCATTGGGGTGCGGTGGTAACCACAAGAACAATCGTAATCTTCTTTATATTACTGATTGGATTCCTATGGGTTCCGGTAATCAAAAGTAAAATTAATTTTAATCAAAGTTTTACAGCCGCATTTAAAGCTTTCTTTATAACAGTATTCTTTACTGGAATATTATTTTTGGGAACAGTATTAATTGTAAGAGCCATAGATACACTGATTGTAAGGGTTAATGAAAGAGCATACGGACATGCAGCAAATATTATTTTTGTCCTGCTTGCCCCAATTTATTTTCTGACATTAATCCCTTTGTATCCCAAGAAAGTGGAAGAGCAAGCGTCGTCAGAGAAAATTGATAATAGACTTATTTCACCTACTAAATTATTGGAAACTTTGGTGTCGTTTATCATTATTCCAATCACAGCAGTGTTTACCATAATATTATTACTTTATATTGTAATGAATATTACGGGAGCTTTTTGGACAGATAATTTGATGGAACCGCTTTTGTTGTCCTATTCCATAACAGTAATAATTGTCTACCTGTTGGCAAACAATATGAAAAGTGCATTTTCAAAGTATTTTAGAATGATTTTTCCAAAAGTACTGGTACCGGTGGTGTTGTTTCAAACACTTTCCTCCATACTTAGAATAGGAAATATAGGCGTTACCTATGGTCGCTATTATGTTATTCTATTTGGAGTGTTTGCGACTGTGGCAGGTTTTTTATTTTGTATCCTGCCTGTTCGTAAAAATGGAATTATTGCTCCTATTCTGATTGCCTTGTCTGTGATTTCGATTGTTCCGCCGATCGATGCCTTTACAGTGAGTAAGGTTAATCAGATCGGTAGGCTGGAAAATGCTCTTAAGAGAAATAACATGCTGGAAGGTAAAACGATTATACCAAAGACTAATGTTTCAATAGAAGATCAGGAAATCATTCTTTCTTCTGTTAGATATTTGGATAGTATGGAATATTCAAAGGATATAATCTGGCTAACAGCATATACAGAAGCTTATAATTTTAATAATACCTTTGGGTTTTCTCAGTCGGAAATTGATAAAAATAATTACTTGAATGTATACATCACAAGGAATGAAAGTACTCCCATTCCCATTACCGGATATGATTATTTAATATTTAAAAATATTAGTGATCAAAGTGGCAATATTAAAATTAGTGATTTTATTTATAAGGATAAAAGTTATACCCTTCGTACAGATGCTTCTTTGAATAATCAGGTAATTCTCCTAGAGGAAGATAATCAGGAACTTATCCGATTAGATATGAATGAGATCTATAATAAGTTTTCAAATACTGTGGATACTAAATCAGTTGGCACAGAGGAGGTAACCTTTACAAAGGAGAATTCTTCTGCAATTCTGACTGTAATAGCTCAAACAATTAATATAAATGAATGGGAGGGAGGAAAAGATCAGTATGCTGACGTCTATATAATGGTTTATATTAAATAATTGATTAGGGAGTCATAAGTCAGGTTAAAGCAATTAGTTGAATATATATGCACCTGTATTCATCGGTAAAGTACTACTATGACTTATGCCATACACAAATCATGATGTTATCATGATTTGTGTATGGCATATATATATTATAAATTACATTAGATAAAGACGAGGATGGTTTTGTAATGAGAAAAATAATTACCTTATTCCTGTGTATGATAATAGGAATGACAATGTTTGCAGGATGCCAAAAAGATATTAATCAGTTTGCTAAGCCGAGATTGGGTGAAACCGTTGCAGAAATAAATGTCCACGATTATGGAACGATTTATGTTAGGTTTTTTAACGATGCTGCACCTAAGGCGGTTGAAAATTTTATCACTCTCGCAAAAGAGGGATATTATGACGGACTTTCCTTTTACCGAGTAATTGAGGATTCAATCATTGAAGGAGGAAATCCTACTGGAACGAGTGACGGAGGTGAGAGCATCTGGGGAGAATACTTTAAGGATGAATTCAATGCGGATCTTCAGCCTTATCGTGGAGCCTTATGTATGGTAAATACAGGACCGGATACCAATGGAAGTCAGTTCTTTATTGTTCAGGCAAGTCAAACCTATAATGATGAAGTCCTCGATCAGATCGAACAAAGTTATAATATTAATTTCAATGTTAAAGCAAGAAAATTATATGGTACTGTTGGAGGAGCTCCTTGGTTCTATCGACTGAATACAGTATTTGGTCAGGTTTACGAAGGTTATGATGTACTTGATCGGATAGCGAAAGTTGAAAAGACAGATGATGAGCAGGGAATTCCGGCAAAAGATGTTATCGTTGAAAAAATTAATATATTCAAATATAAATAAAAAACAGTGAAAAGCTTTCCCTAGGATGAATATGGAAAGCTTTTTTTACAAATGACAAGTGAATGGATAAAGGAGTTATTGCTG
>JAQUYQ010000240.1 GCA_028691795.1 Herbinix sp. | reverse complement strand
TTGAACCAGTGAATTTACCGGTATCATAACTCTTTAAAGCTTTATCAAGTGCACTCACACCAGTTTTACTATTTTTAATAGTAACTGAAAACTGAACAGACCATTTGTGATCATATATAACTTCTTTGATTGTATTTACATGCCAAAATACATCACTCTCCACTCTGTTCAATACTACATTTGCCACACCTAACATTCCATTATATGACTGATTTCCTGCTTCCGCATATACTAGACAAGATAATAATCTTAATTCTGCTTCTGTATAAGAGGGTTTCTTAACTACAGCTTCACTATTATTCTTCTGTGTTTTTGCTATATCCTTCTTACTGTCTTTTACCGTTTCGTCCTTAATGTCATCTATGGTATCGCTACTGTTATCTTCGTCAGCAACATCTTCAATTACTATCTCTTCTTGAGTAATAATTGTAGGATCATAATAAACCTGACCCTGTTCATCGATAAAATATCCTTCTTCTAAAACAAATTCTCCATCCGAAGCTGTCTGAGTAGCGGATGTATCTACTATATTGCTATTTGAATCTTCTGTTGCTTCTTGTACGGTTTGTAATCCAACCAAATCAGAAGCATATGCTGCTGAACCAAAATTGCCCACGAACAATACTGTTATAACGAATGTTACCAGAAGCTTTTTAACTGAGTTCATTATTAATCTCCTTAATACATTACATATTTGGAATAATAATTACATATTTGGCATAATAATTACATTTTGTTAATATTTACTTAACAATTATATCATAAATTCTTAAAAAATCAACTCCTGTTTATTTTAACCCCTCCCCTTTTTCTTATGCTAATTTTGTTTCTGTACATTATTGTTACATAATAAATATAAGTAATTGTATAGTAAATTTTATCTTAACATTTAATCACTTGTAATTATTAATATAATTTTAAATTAGGTCAAATATTGATTGTATTTTAAAGATATTAAATGTATAATTTTGAACTATTATGATAGATAAAAGGGGAATACATATGATAACATTAAACGAAGGCTTAATCTATACAACAGACCAGTGTATCGGTTGTAACAAATGCATATCCGGTTGTCCCGTACTCGGAGCAAACATTGCCGTAACGAATGACGGTGATAATAAAATTCATGTGGATGGAAGCAAATGTATTCATTGTGGTCATTGCCTGGAAACCTGCGGACACAATGCAAGAAAATTCCGTGATGATACCGATGCCTTTTTTGCTGATTTAACAAACCAAAAACCAATCTCTATCATCCTGGCCCCATCTTTCTTAATTAACTACCCGAATGATTATGAGAAAATTCTAGGTTATTTGAAGCAAAAAGGTGTACAACATATTTACAGTGCAAGTCATGGCGCAGATATTACTACTTGGGCATACCTTAATTTTATTACAAACAACTCTTTTATCGGTGGGATTTCACAGCCATGTCCGGCAATTGTTAATTATATAGAACGTTATATACCAAAATTGCTACCAAAGCTGATGCCAATTCACAGTCCCTTGCTTTGTAGCGCAATTTATATTAGAAAATATCTTAAGGATAATAATCGTCTCGCATTTATTAGTCCCTGCATTGCAAAAAAGGATGAAATACAAAATCATAATACCCAGCAATATGTTACCTATAATGTAACCTTCAAACATCTGATGGAGCGGCTGGAAGGAGTAACTCTTGGTTCCAATAGCGCTTTTGACGAAATAGAATATGGTTTAGGATCAATTTACTCTATGCCAGGCGGTTTAAAAGAAAATGTTGAGCACTTTTTAGGGAAAGAATGTTTGGTTAGACAAGTAGAAGGTGAGGGTCATGTTTATAGTTACTTATCTTCCTATCTAACCCGTATCGATAATAATGAGAGACTTCCGCTTTTAATCGATGCCCTTAACTGTTCACAGGGTTGTAATTTCGGTACAGCCACCTTGAGTAAGCTAACACAAACTGATGATCTTTTATTCACCTTGCAAGAACAGCGTTGCCGTACAAATAAGTCGAAAACAGACCCTTATGATATAAGTGTTCCTGTTGCCGAAAGATTTAAAAGACTGAATAAAAAATTTGCAAAACTACGCCTTGAAGATTTTGTTCGTAATTATGATAATAATGCTGCTATTAATGAGAATTCAATTTCAAATGAGGAACTGGATGCCGTTTTTATTAAGTTGAACAAATTAACGAAGAGTGACCGTTCTATTAACTGTAGCGCCTGTGGCTATGGTAAATGTGATGAGATGGCTATCGCCATTGCTCATGGCTATAACCGTAAGGAAAATTGTGTTCATTATGTTAAAGATGAACTTCTTATTGAGAAACGGGAAATGGAAGAATTAGTGGAGCAGTTGAAGAACCGCGACAAAAAAGATGCTTTATATCAAGAAATATTTAATAATTTTGAAATGCTAAATAAAACTATCTCAGAATTATCCCAAGGAAATGCCTCTACTTCAGAAGAGACAATGGAAATGGCAATGGCCCTGTCTGAATTAAGTAAATACGGAAAGCTCTTGGAACAATCCTTAAGTGGCTTTAATGACTTTATTATGGCTTATGAGAAATCAAATCAAGAAATTGTCACCATATCCTCCCAGACGAATTTGTTAGCGCTTAATGCCGAGATAGAAGCCGCAAGGTCAGGTGACGCTGGTAAGGCATTTGCAGTAATTGCAAATCAAGTAAGGCTTCTTTCCAACAACACAAAAAAAGTGGTAACGACAGGTCGGGAAAGCAGTGATCAAATTATTCCTGCTATCAGAGAATTGACGATACAGGCTTCAACATTTATTGATAACCTGGAAGGCTTGAATTCGAGAACCCAACAAATAGCAGCAAGTGCTGAAGAAATCACTTCCCAAGCTGAACTTTTGGAACAAGTTGCAAACGCACTTGAAAATCAGATGGTTGAAGCATCGAAGGAATCGTAATTAAATCGGCTCTATTTTCGTCCTCCTATTTCTGTGGATTTCTATCGTTACTGTTCACACCCCAGCCAAAGCTGATGATGTGATTTCGGCAAATGTTTCCGAAATCACAGAGGCGGACTTCTAGCAGGTGTGTGAACAGTAACAATAACAGGTTACTGTTCACTCCCTATATT
>JAQUYQ010000056.1 GCA_028691795.1 Herbinix sp. | reverse complement strand
GGCTTGTATTGAAACTCTTTCAAAAGATGAATTAATAGATAAATTTATTGAGCTGAAAGAACTCAGATTGAAAAAGGAAAATGCCAGACTTGTAGAATTACTATTAATTTGATTTATCAAGAAGGGAGATAAAGCATTGATCTATATTTTAATCTTTGTATCAGGTGCATTGTTTGGTATAGGAACATTACTACTAAGCTCATACATAGTCAACCGTAGCTTTGTAAAAAAGTTAGGTGAAGAGGATGAATAAAAAGGCAAAGGAAGAAAAGGCAATTATGATTAAGACCCTAGATGTCTGAGCGAAGCGAGTTGATCTTGCGAGTCTATAGGAAACCCATAGGAGGTAACTATGAAGTCAAAGAAATGCGAACGGTGTCCTGATGAAGATACCAACAAATGTATTACCTGTAATCCGGACAAGCCTACGGAGCGGATAGAAATTACAATAGAGGAAGCAATTGAGTATTTTAATGAAGAAAACGAGAGATACGAAAGCATGTTAAGGAATCAGGTAAATTTAGTTATGGAGTACAGGATCAACCTGTTAGCAATAGAAGCATTACAAGAAAAGCTTATAAATGAAGCCAATCAGGCAGCAGGATTATAGGGAGGTTATTCATTTGACGGATACACAACTAATTGAAAAAACAATTAATGCAACAATACATAAGATTAACAATATAACGATGATAGATAGAGTTAAAATACTTAAGGAAGATACTTTCAAGAATACAGAAAAGCTCTTATATAATTACAACACTTTGAAAGAGCACGTTACTGATGAAGTGGGATACTATGGTATGATGGATAAGAGAGCATCAGGAAGTATTATAAGATACAGTAAGAGTAAGGCTATCACAAATGATGATGAAATGCAGAGATGCAGGGAAGAGTCTTACATAAGGAGTAAGAACGATCTCACCAGACTAGATAAAGCCATGAATAAGGTAAAAAGTAAAAAGGAATTTAAGGTAATTGAATTAAGATATCTTATGAAGAATGATAATGGTGAAACATATACATTCGAGGAAATAGCTGAAATATTAGAAAAGGATGAAAAAACAGTACGTATGTGGAAAAATAAAATAATCAAGGAAATATCTATATATCTCTTTGGCTCAGACGCAATTTAAGGCTTGACAAAATGCCCGTTTTACCACCCTGTTAATGTCCGTTTCCACATGTTATAATATTTACGATGAAATTTTTATAGATAGTTCTCATCCAAGTTGAGATCCTCCAATCCAACAACAATAGAACAGCAAGAAAAGCCATCCTGATTGATAAGTTAGGGTGGCTTTTCTATGTTGTATAAGAGGACTATTAAATAAAAGTATATAATAAATGAGGTGGTGATATTGTCAAGAGGTAGAAGCCCAAATAGAGACAAAGCATTCGAAATGTATAAGAAACATAAAGGGAAAATTAAGAATAAGGATATTGCAAAGGAACTTCAGGAAGATCCTAAAACAGTATCCAAGTGGAAGACATTAGACGAATGGGAAGATAGACTTAATAATTCGAATAATAAAAAGAAAAATTCGAAATTCGAAAAAGACATAAATAATGGCTATAATGATGATCTAAAATCAGATGTTATAGATGAACTAAATGAGATAGTAGAAAACGTCGACTTAAATGAGAAACAAATTTTATTTTGTATTTATTATATTAAATATTTTAACGCATCAAAAGCTTATCAAAAAGCCTATGGTTGTAATTTAGTTACGGCATATACAGCAGGACCTAGATTGTTAGGAAATGTTCACATCAAAATGGCAATTGCCCAGCTGAAACAAAATAAGCTCAATCAAGTGATGTTAAGTCCAGAAGATATCTTTCAAAAATACATGGATATAGCGTTTTCAGATATCAGCAATTACATTACCTTTGGTAAGAAAGACACATTAATAGGAATATCAAAAAGCGGTGTTCCAATATATGAAAAGCATAACTTTATTGATGTTAAGGAAAGTGATGAAATAGATGGCACTTTAATAACAGAGTTTAAAGAAGGAAAAAACGGATTTTCTATAAAGCTTATGGATGGGCTAAAGGCTCTTGATTGGTTATCTAATCACATGGATATGGCAACAACAGAACAGAAAGCCAGGGTAGAGCACATAATGAATAAAGATAAGCTTGAAAGGGAGCGCTTTGACCATCAGAAAGAAATGGATGAAAGGAGTAATTTTTAATGCCAAACTATTCAATACTACATTCTTTCTACACATCCAAACGATGGAGAAAATTCCGTAAGGCAATCATAGCGGAACGCAAACCAATATGTGAGATATGCGGTAAAATAATTATAAATTCTATTGATTGTGAAGTGGATCATTATCCTATAGAACTGACTGTAAACAATGTTAACGATGCAAACATATCTCTCAATCCATTAAATGTGAGGATAATAGATCATGATTGCCACAATAAAAGACACAACAGATTTGGGAAGATATCACGTCAAGTATATATCGTATATGGTCCTCCAATGTCAGGAAAGGCATCTTATGTATTAAACAATATACAAAGAGGTGATTTGGTAGTTGATATGGACAAGCTTTATTCAGCTATATCATTTCGTGAAATATACGATAACCCAGAACAGCTAAAGTATAACGTTTTTATATTGCGTGATTTGTTAATCGACAATATTAAAACAAGATATGGAAAGTGGGTTAATGCCTGGATCATAGGAGGATATCCTGAAAAATATAAACGAGAGCAATTAGCCGATGAACTTAATGCAGAGCTTATTTATATCGAGATGGATAAAGAAGAATGTATGAAGAGATTGGAAGCAGATCAAGATAGGAAAACTAGATATATAGAGTGGGAAGGATATATCGACAAATGGTTTGAAAGATATCAAACATAGAAAAATTATAATCTTGCAAGGTAGAATAAATACACCAGCAATCAAAGTTGAGTTGATGTCACATCTCATACCCTCCCCATAGTAAAATAAAGACAAAACATTGGAATACCGAGTGCAATCATCACTTGCACGCAGACCAAAAATTTTGAAATTCCAAGAAAGGTTTTGGAAAAATGGATAAACACTTTGAAAATGTGCCAATCATGGATAAACAATCAATTTTTGAGAAGGAATTTAATAAATTAACTGAAGTATTCTCCGATGTGGAAGAAACAAAAAGAATGCTTGTAGACGGCCTCATTGAAGAAGCAGCTTTTTTATATGCTGAAAACTTTGAATTGAAAAAGTTGATTAAAATTACAGGTACAATAAAATGCCATCCTCAATATCCGGATTTACAAAAACAGGTTCCGGCCGCTGGGCAATATTTAAAAAATCTCAATTCATATGCCGTGGTTATCAAAACTCTAAATGGAGTACTGATGAAAGGAATTGTTGATAATGATGAAAATATGAGTGAATTTGAATAAGAGGTAACGAATAGCCTATGATTGATTTAATATCAGGTACATATAACAAAGGGATACCATGTATAGATGAGCACTCATGGTTACTTGAATATATCGGAAAGTGCCAGCGTAAAGAAATAATAGTTGGAAGGGAACTTCTTCAGGAGTTTGACATACTGCTTACGTATTTTGATAATCCGGATATTCGATTTGAATTAGGAGATGCACATATAAGAATCAAATTCATTGAAGAAAAATGTAAACTATATGAGGCTCCGTACGATGGGGAGCCTTTTATATTGCAACTTTTTCAGAAAGCATTCATTGAAAATATTTACAGTTTTAAAATGTACGATGAAGAAATCAACAAATGGGTAAGGCTTATACAGGAAGTACTATTTCTTGTAAGCCGTAAAAACGGAAAAACTCCATTGATTTCTGCAATATGCTTTGCTGAATTTTTTTGTGGAGAAAAAGGAACAAAAATACTATGCTCATCTAATAATTACGAGCAAGCAGATCTGGCATTCCAGGCAATGGATGCAATGCGTGAACAAAGTCCATCCCTTGAAAGGCTTACACGTAAAAATATAAAAGGAATACATTTTGGAAACCCAAGAAAACCGATTAAGCACGGTAAATTTAGCTACGAAAATCATGGTAATATAAAAAAAATATCAGCTAAAACCGGAGCAAAAGAAGGTAAGAATATAAAGGTTGGTATGGTTGATGAAGCACATGAGCTTACAGACGATAGTTCAATCATGCCAATCAGGCAGGCTTTATCGACACAGAACGATCCTTTGTTTTTTGAACTTACAACAGAGGGGTTTGTTAATGATGGATACTTAGACAGACGGTTGAAAGAAGCACGTAATGTACTCGATGGAGAAGATGATAATCCACGATGGGCGATATGGCTTTACACGCAGGACAATGAAACAGAAATATGGCAGGATGAAAACTCATGGTATAAAAGTAACCCTGGACTTGGAACAATTAAGAAAAAATCATTCATAAGAAAAATGCTCAAAGAAGCTAAAACAAATATGGCAACTAGAGCGTTTGTATTATCAAAAGATTTTAACCTTAAGCAGAACAATTCAAAGGCATGGCTATCACCTGAAATCTATGTCAGAAAAGAAACATTTGATATAAAGGAGTTGGCAGGATGCTATGGAATTGGAGCAGTTGATCTTGCTGAAACAACCGACTTGATATCGGCTCGTATGATGATTATGAAACCGGGATATTCATACAAATACATGATACAGCAATATTTCATTCCTGAGGCGAAACTTGATTGTAAAGATGACGGGAAGGATTATAGAGAATGGAAAAAACAAGGGCTGGTTACAGTATCGCCAGGGAATGACAATGATTTTTCTTTAATAACAAAATGGTTTGTCGACAGGGTAAAGAATGATAAAATTAAACCTTATAAAATTGGATATGATACGGCACTTGCAAAATATTGGGCGAAGGAAATGGAAGATATATTCGGTGATGATTGCTTGGAAAAGGTACCGCAGCGTAGAGAAGTATTATCAAGTCCAATGAACCTACTTGAAGCAGACTTGAGAAGTAAGAGCATAAATTACAATGCCAATGTGATAGATGAATGGTGCCTATCAAATATAGCATTAGATATGGATAAGAGGGGATTGATTATGCCGGTTAAGGTCCAGGGAAAAAGAGAAAAGAGAATTGACGGAGGAGTGACAATGATTATTTGTGAAACTATCTTTCAACAGTTCAAGAGCGAATATCTGAAATATGTAGGGGGTTGATGATGAAACAAAAAATATTAAATCGCATTTATAAATGGAGCGACGTTATATTACTCGTATTCGGTATGATATTTATATCAATTGGTATGTTTTTTATATTGATACCAGCTGGGTTAATTACAATCGGCATATGTCTGATTTCATTAGCCTTTTTTATTGCAGCAAAACAGGCGAAAGGAGGTTGATGTAGTTGTTATTAGATGGACTATTTAAAAGTAATCAATCACAGCAAATGAAGTATGCTAGATTGATGGACAATTCAACACCATTATTTTCACAATCCGGTAGGAATATATATACTTCTGATGTAGTTCAAATGTGTATTGATTGTATCGCTTCAGAATGTTCAAAGTTACAGCCAAAGCACATAAGACGGGATGCGTCCGGAAAGATAATTAATATTTCAGGAGATAACATTAACCGTCTATTCAAGTTTAGACCAAACCCGCTAATGACAACAAGGGAATTTATAGAGAAAACCATATGGGCTTTATACCTTGACTACAACTCATTTGTATATCCGACATACAACATTGTAACGGATTCAAATGGAAAACAGAGTAGATATTATACGGGTTTTTGGCCTTTGTCTCCAACACAAACAGATTGGTTAATGGATGCGACAGAAACACTATTCGTAAAGTTCACGTTCCGTAATGGTACCGATGTAACGCTCCCTTATTCAGATATTATACACAATAGGAAGAAATATTCAATTAATGATTTTATGGGCGGAGGTACAAGTGGAAAGCCGGAGAATAGTTCACTTGCAAAGACGCTAGAAATTAATGATACATTACTGGAGGGTACAAGTAAAGCAATTACGACAAGCCTTGGAATTAGAGGAATATTAAAGCTTAATACCACACTCGAAGATGATAAACAAAAAACGCAGAGAGAAGCGTTTGAGAAAAAGATGATCGAGAGTGCAACTGGGATTATGACAGGAGATTTTAAAGGAGATTACCAACCAATCACGATAGATCCTAAAGTAATTGATACTACTACTCTCGAATTTATAGAAAATAAAATACTAAGATGGTTTGGTGTATCTCTTCCAATTCTGAACGGCACTTATACAGATGATGAATACCAGGCATTTTATAACAAAACATTGGAGACTATTGTTATCGGAATGGGGCAAACGTATTCCAGTGTTCTTTTTAGTCAACAGGAGCAAAATTTTAACAATGAAATTGTATTCTACCAGCAAAAACTTGAGTTAATGAATATCAAGAATAAACTTGCTATCATGGATGGACTTGGAAACCGTGGAGCACTGACAAACAATGAACTGCTTTCGTTGTTTGGAATAGAGCCATATGATGGCGGTGACGTGAGAATGGCAAGCTTGAATTACATTGACACCACAATGATAAATGCTTACCAGATGGGCAAGACGATACCACAAAATCAAGGAGGTACGAAGTAAATGAAAAACAAGCCACAAAACGGCGCGCAGGAGTTGCGTGCTTTTTCTATGCCGGATTTACAGGCAAACGAAACAGGTAACACAGTAGAAGGACATGCTGCAGTATTCGGAAACACCTATGACATGTATTGGTACACCGAGACAGTAGCAAGAGGAGCATTTGATAAAACAGACCTTACAGATGTTTTATTCAGCGTCAACCACGATTTAAAAAGTATCCCTCTCGCTCACAGCAGAAACAACAACGCTAAGTCAACATTACAATTACAGGTTGATGATGTAGGGCTAGCTACAAGATCAGTTTTGGATATCGAAAACAATTCCAATGCAAAGGCTCTTTATGGCTCAATACAGCGCGGAGATATCAACGCAATGAGCTTTATTTTTACGGTCAGAAATGATGAATGGACAGGCCTAGACACAGACAAGCCAAATAGGACCATCACAGACATTGCGAAGGTCTATGAAGTATCAGCGGTATCAATGCCGGCTAACCCCGACACTGACATAAATGCTCGTAGTCAATCAGAACTGGACAGTTCAAAGGGTGTACTGGATAGTGCACGGGCTAAAGTTGGAGAACTTGCAGAGCAAAGAGAAATTGAGATATTGAAACTAAAAACCGAGATTTTAATGAAAGGATAATTAAATTATGAAAAGCAAATTTTTAGCAATGTTGGCAAAAATGGAAGCCAGAAAGAAAGAGTTAGGAGATAAGGCGACGGCATCAACAGATGTTGCAGAATTAAGAGGTATCACAGCAGATCTTGATAAATTAAATATCGAGATTGCGGAAATGAGATCAGCAATTGCAGAAATGCCAGAAGATGTACCAGCAGGAGCATCGGCAGCACCTGAGGGCAGAGGAGCCGAAATACCAGAAGGAAGAGGAGCGGCACAAGTACCACAGGGTACATTAAATCCGATAGGAACATACGGTGGACAGCAAGGCGAGAATACAAAGTCCGAAGCCAGAAGCGTAGCAATCAAAATACTTGAGCAACGCGGAGCCGATCTAAAGGAAGGAAAAGCAGCGGTATATCCTATGGGAGAATTACCAATTGCGAGATCAATCACAATCGATACAGTTGGTCTTGTCGTTCCGAATCAGTATAGTGACACAATCAACCCATCGTTCAACGAAGTTTCATCAATCGTTGACCTGGTAAGTGCGATTCCAATGCCGAACGGGGAAACTTACACAAAGGGTTTCGAAAAACCAATGACGGCGTCCGGCGCATATACAACAACGGATGGAAACGATTATGCTACAACGGATCCTGAATATGACTATGTTACAATCGCAAAGACCGCGATTACAGCATATACAGAGATCTCAAAGCAAGCATCCAAGCTGCCTAATGTAAATTATCAGTCCATGTGTTCCGATACCGTAAGAAAAGCGCTGAGAAAGAAACTTGCACGCGAGATCATGGTAGGAGACGGAGAAGCCGGACATTTTACCGGAATATTCAATGCACCTGCCAAGGTAATCCCTGTAGCAAGTGATATTGAAATCGAAGAGATCGATGCGGATACACTTGACACCATCGTGTTTGGTTACGGCGGTGATGAAGATGTCGAAGCTGCAGCATATCTGATTTTAAACAAAGCGGACTTAGCAGCATTTGCAGCAATCAGAGGTAACGATGGTAAGAGACTCTACAAGATTGTAACCAAGGGCAACACAGGTACAATTTCAAGTGATGACAGCTTTGCAGTCAACTACGTTATCAATAGTGCGTGCCCGGCTATTTCAAGCGGCACAACCGCAGCAAGCACATACTGCATGGCTTACGGTGTTTTAAAGTATTATGAAATGCCTGTGTTCTCTGATATTTCAATCGAAATGTCGAAGGATTACAAGTTTAAGCAAGGAATGACCTCTTATGCAGGCGAAACATATTCCGGTGGAAACGTTGTTGCTTACAAAGGGTTTGTGAGAATTAAGAAAGCGTAACAATTAACTTATCGGTGAGGGTTATACTCTCACCGATATTTAAAAAAGGAGTAAATCATGAGAATATATCCATATAGCGTTAAAAATCAAAAATTAAAAACAGATGCTAAAAGGCAATTAGTAGACCGCGGATTTATCGCACATTTCCATATATCTGCAACAGATGCAGTAGCAACAGATACAGACGGTATACATTTAGCACGTACATGCCCTGCTGTTAACGTAGCCGCAACATGCGTTGTTAAGGCATCTACAGCGGTGACAGATATCATTACCACAACCGCAACGGTCGCACTCGGAGAAGCCGCAAATGATTTAAGCATATTACTAACAACCGCAGCAGACGATGTCCTTGCAGTATCTAAAAATGATGGCGCAGGCGTTATTACAATCGCGCTTGCAAATGCCACAGCAGCTAAAAATACTGCAACGTTGATACAGGCAGCAATTAGGGCTTTGACATCCGTAGCAGGGGTTTCAGTGGCAGCGTTTACATGCGTGGCAGGAGGGAATTGGGATACGGCTGCAATTGCAACGGGAGAAACAGCAGCAGTGGATTTCACTGGTGGAGTTACAGCAGATGACGATGTTTTAATAACCGGAATTACCGATCCAGCGGTACCGCGAAATATTACAGCTACAGCAGGAGGAACAGCCGGGCACATTAAAGCGATCCAAGTAATCGTTGAAGGAACAAACTATAACGATGAAGCAATCACTGAGACGCTTCCTGTATTTACCGTTGACACGGCAGGAACCGTAACTGGAATTAAAGCTTTTAAAACTGTGACAAAGATTACAATACCACCTCACGACGGAACAGGAGCAACCACAGCTATTGGATTCGGTTCAAAAATTGGTCTGCTTTATAAGCTTTCACATGATACTTGCTTGTTTGCTTTTTTAGATAATGCAAAAGAAAGTGTGGCACCAACCGTTTCAATCAGTGCTACTGCGATTGAAAATAATACAATTGAATTAAGCTCTTCGTTATCCGGTAAAATTGTGGATGCATATTTTATTGTATAAGAAGGCTAAGTATAAAAATTTTTTTTATTATTAAGACAAATTACTCGTTAAATTCAAGATATAGTGCGGTATAGTGCCGAACACATTAAAAGAATATATAGGTGATCATGTGGAAACAGAAGAGTTGAAATTATTTTTACGTATAGATAATACAGAGGATGATATTTTAGTCGCAGACTTACGGACAGCGGCAGAAGGATATCTAGCAAATGCAGGAGCTAAAATAGATTATGAAAATGGGTTATACAAGCTCGCAATAAAATTACTTGTGTCCAATTGGTATGAGAATAGAACTACGGTTAGCGAAAAGCCATTATCTAAAATGCCATTTGGGTTAGATACTATTATTGTGCAATTATGCTGTTAACAAACTACGGATCAAAAATCTAATACAATCAAGGAGGTTTATTATGTGAACCCAGGTGAATTGAATGAAAGAATAGCCGTACTTGAATTTTTAATAAATGAAAACGTATATAAATGGATGAAGGTTTCTGCAATCTGGGCAAAATCGGAACAGTTAAGCAGTAATAACATATTTTCTACGGTAGGGATTGGTGCAAAATCAATCAAATTCACCATACGTAAAAATAAAACTCTTACGCTTCATAATGCTTTTACGTGGCATGGAAAACACTGTTTTATAACAAATATCAATGAAATTGATAGCATGTATTATGAGGTTACAGCGGCGCTGGCAGAACCAAAATCTTGCTTGGTTTCAAGAGAAGCTAAGCCGACAAAAAACGAACTCAACAGACCGGTTTATGGTGTACCTGAAATTATTACATTCTATGGCTGCTTGGTTGAAAAATATATTGGTCATAACCAAGGAGATCCAATGTCCACCATAGAGATCAGGTACGTACTCGTAACACCGAAATCAATAGAGTTGAAAGTAGGCGAGATTGTAACAATTGACAGCACTGGGTATACGGTATTAATCACTCATGCATTAGATGAATATAAAAACGAATATGAGATTAAGGCTGAGGAGGATGTATAATGCAGAGCGTCGATTTAACAGACCTTGACCAACTAGATAATGACTTAAAAGAACTGTTCGATAAAATACCGGATAGACGCAGGCAATTACATGAAAAAATAGCTGATGTAATTAAGTCTGAGGTTGACATACAGATCTCACGATCTGGTCTGAATGACAGTTCAGGACATGTAAAGGCATGGCAAGAACAGCACATTGGATCTCGAGGTGGATACGCAGCCGTAAGAGCATCAGATACAAGTACAGGAAATAATAGTCCGGGTGCAATTACAAATTATCTTGAAAACGGTCATAGAATTCGAGAGCCATCCGGAAAAAATAAGCATTACCGTCCGCGATTAAAAAAACCTTATGTAGACGGGTACCACTTTTACTCTGCTGCTAGAAAATCAGCAGAATCCCAAGCAATAACCGCAGCAGAAGAATATGTGAAAGAAATCGCAGATAAATTGGAGGGGTAATATGATTAAGCAGAATGATATATTAACAGCAATTAACCGTATACTAGTTGAACTTTACCCTGATTATATGGTTTATATCAATAATTGCCCAAAAGATTTTACTCGACCATCGTTTGAAATTGGACTTATAAGAGTAAGCCAGACTGATGCATGCCGAACGACAGTTGAAAAAACGGCATACTATACGCTTACATGCTTTACTACCGTTGATGAGTATCATATGTCAGAACCAGAAGATTTAATTGATTTACAGGACACGATTATTCAAAAGCTACAAATTGGGTATGTTATAGTCGGTGACAGGGCAATTAAATTCAAAAGTAGTACAGGCGGTATAGATCCAGACAGAGCTTATATAGATTTACAGTTTGAATATTTTGATAACAGGACCGATGAAGTGGATACTACTCCTCTTGCAACATCGGTTACTACAAGAATATAGGAGGTATTATATGAAACTACCTAATATTAACATAGCTTTTTCTACACAAGCTGCTAGTGCAATAGTGCGGTCAGAAAAAGGAGTTGTAGCATTGATTGTGCGCGATGCAAGCGCAAACGGAGGGCATGTACTTACCAGTGCAACACAAATACCGTCAACTTTAGGTGTCGATAATAAAGCTTATATCGCGAGAGCATTTATAGGTTATATTAATCCACCCAAAAAAGTGATCGTGTATGTATTGCCAGCGGATGCACCGGATTTAACAGATGCTCTCGGATATTTTGAAACACAGACATTTGATTATCTAGCAGGACCATCAGATATTATCATCTCAGAGTGTACAGCGGTTACGAGCTGGATAAATTCACAAAGGCTTTTAGGACTTACTCCAAAAGCGGTGTTGCCAAATACAGCAGCCGATAGCGAGGCAATTATTAATTTTACAACGACCGATATCAAAGATGGTACAGATACATACACAGCAGCCGAGTACTGCTCAAGAATTGCCGGAATTATCGCAGGTACTCCAATGACAATTTCGTGTACATATGCAGTACTACCCGAAGTTATAGATGTTGATAGATTAACAAAAGATGAGATGGATAGTGCCGTTGAAGCAGGAAAATTTATCATTTTTTATGATGGAGAAAAAGTCAAAATTGGACGCGGTGTAAACTCTTTACAGACAACAACACAGGATAAAGGTGAAGCATTTAAAAAGATTAAAATTGTTGAAGCGGTTGATATGATACGAAAGGACATCAAGAATACTGCAGAAGATAATTATATCGGTAAATATGCCAATAGCTACGACAACAAGTGTTTACTCATTAATGCAATTAAAGGTTATTTCTCTGGATTAGAGAATGACGGGATTCTTGAAAAAGACACCAGTGTGATGGGAATTGATATCGAAGCACAGGGAACCTATCTAGAAAGCATCGGTAAAGATATAGCAGACATGACAGAGTTAGAGATTAAGACTGCTACAACCGCAGACAAGGTATTTTTAAAAGCGTCCATATCAATTTTAGATGCAATTGAAGATATTAATCTTGATATTACAATTTAAGGAGGTACATTATGAACGGAAATAAAATAATTAGTGGTACCTGGGGTGAAGTATGGCTTGATGGTGATTATGTAGCTGAATGCTATGGAATGCAAGCGAAGGTATCAATGACAAAAGAAGATGTTAATCTATGCAGACAGATGGCAGTTGATAAGAAGGTCACATCAATTTCATGTACCGGTTCTTTGAAACTGCATAAAGTCAACAGCCGAATGGCCATTGCAATTAGTGACAAAATCAAAAAAGGAATAGATCCTCGCTTCACAGTTATATCAAAGTTGGATGATCCTGATGCATATGGAGCAGAGCGCATTACACTACGCAATGTATCATTTGATGATATTACATTAGCTGATTGGGAAGTTGCTAAGGGTGGCAAAGTTGAAGCTCCATTTACTTTTACAGACCATGAATTTTTAGATAAGGTGGAGGCAAAATAATGAATACATTAGATCTCCTGTTAAAAACAGATATACCGGATGCACCGGAAAAAGAATTTAAACAAAAAAGGCTATCTGCTATCTGTGGGGAGCCTGTTATATTTAAATTAAAAGCTTTGCCGTATAATTTGGCAAATGAAATAATTAAAAGTCAAAAAGAAGATATTAACGTACATATCGTACTTGCCGGTACCGTTGAACCTAATTTAAAAGATGCTTCATTGCTATCAAAATACAAAGCAGAGACTCCAGCAGAGCTAGTGAAGAAAATGCTCCTTCCTGGAGAAGTCGAAGATCTTTCCAGAGCAATCGAAAGATTAAGCGGATATCGAGTTGATACGATTGAAGAACTTAAAAAAAAATAGACACAGATCCTGAAGTGGAGCTTATGTTTTATTTATTTGTTGAACACCATAAAATGCCTGGATATTACTACAATCTACCGGAAGGGGAAAAGCAATTAATCCGGGCATTTTTTAGCAAGCATATGGAGTCTCAACGCAAACATTAAAATACTTTCGAGAGGAGGCTTAATATGGCACGCGATGTTAGTATAGCAATTAGTGCAAAAGATAATTTTTCGCAGGCAATTGTTACTATGAGAAGTGCAAATCAAAGTTTTAACAAAGACCTTACCGGCTTACAGTCAAAACTTGATCAACTAAATAAAACTAAGACAATATTAAAAGTTGAAACCACAAAAGCACGGTCAGAACTGAAAGAAACAGAAAAGCAGTTTATTAAAACAGGTGATGCTGCAGATAAGTTAAAACTTGAAATGGCAAATGCAAATTACGAAAATACACGCAGAAACTTATCTCTTGTATCAGATAATGCAAAACAAGCAGAAAAGGATATTAGAGGTCTTACTAATGCAGTCAGCAAGTCTGAAAATCGTGCTGGAAGTACAAAGTCAAGCAGTTTATTAAGTAGCATTGCAACATCTGGCGCAGTTGGATTAGTAGGGAATATGGTAGGCGAGATTGCTACTACATTGGTCGGAAGTGCTTTTGGTGGAGAAGCCGGAACACTTACCAGTAACGCGCTTTCCTCAGCTGCAATGGGTGCAGCTATAGGTACAGCAATTGCTCCTGGTATAGGAACTGCCATAGGCGCTCTCGGAGGTGCAGCACTTGGTTATATACAAGGACAAAATGCGATATTTGAAAATAAAGATGCGGCATTTAAAAATTATTATGAAGATGCTTACAATAACGCTTTAAATACGCAGAGTCTAGCGCTTACAAGTGGATCAGGAATAGCATCAACAAGAGAATCAAATAAAATCTCTTTTTCAACACTTCTTGGTGGGGATGATAAAGCAGATGAATTTTTAAGCTCATTAACAGACTTTGCATCATCCACTCCTTTTGAATATGGTGATTTGACGAATATAAGCAAGGTACTACTTGCATACGGATAAAA
>JAQUYQ010000239.1 GCA_028691795.1 Herbinix sp. | reverse complement strand
CTGGAAGTAAATATTATTCCTCGTCTTTATGATGTTGAAGTAACTGTAAGACTTAGAAAACAGATTTGGGAACTCGCTATCGACCAGATTAAAAGTGCTCCGCTATTTGGGCATGGATTTTATTCTTTTATTTATTTATTTAATCGCTCATACCACAACCAGATTATACCTCATTCTCATAACATTTATTTAGATATGTTGCTTAATTTTGGGTTGGTTGGATCAGGTTTACTTCTGTGGTATGTTATTAGGTTCTATAAGTCGGTGATCAGGGTATGTTTTAAAGAGAAAAATGCTATGATTACCTCACTTATTTTAGCAGTAACCGCCTCAGTTCTGGTTCACGGAGCTACGGATATTACACTTTTATGGGTTCAGACACTTCCTTTGTTTTTGTTTATTCTCTCTGGAATGGGAGCTTATGAAAATAGAGGAAAGTATATTAGAAGTATTAATTTTATAAACTAAAACTTTGCAGATAAATGTTATTAATATGCTTGATAAAATCAGCATTTAAGTTATGTGAAGAACCCATCAGTTATGATATTTTAATTCTGGCTTCAATTTTAAATGCTACTCTTTGTGCTACGAAGTTTTATTTATAAATTTTAATTCTTGAAAGAAAATTATCAAGTCAATTTATTTTTTTATGACAAGTGAATTGACTTGTCAATTCATCTTGTATGGATAAAAATGTAAATCGTATAATTAAATGAAATTATTCAGTATAAAATAATGCCGTATGACTTGTGAAACGAAGCAAGTTATACGGCATTATTAATGATTTTAGTATATTTTTATTTATTTCACGCATACTAATTCAAAACTTATAAGGTGGTGTAGTGTGAAAAATCAAGATTTTTCACACGCAACTTTGTGCATGTGGCCCAAAGTTTGCAGGCTTTGAAGAAAGGTATGGTATTAATATGAATAAAAGGAATATATTTCCTCCTACTTCCAAACGTGTTTTTCTGCGAACAGATCCGCAGATTAATGCAGATATAAGAAATCAGACGATACGTTCTTTGAATATATTTAAAAATGTTGATGCGGCTGAGGTTACTGAACGTATCGGTGTTTTAAGTCAGGAATGGGATACCGAGCGTGTTCTGGAAGTAAATGCATCCTTACTAGTAATTCTGAGTTCTTATTTGGGAATTAAAACAAGTAGAATCTGGTTCTTACTCACGGGTGCAGTTGCAATTTTTATGCTACAGCATGCACTTCAAGGATGGTGTCCTCCACTTCCTTTTATTCGTAAATGGGGGGTTCGGACTGCTGATGAAATTTACGCTGAAAAGACTGCATTAAAAGTCATGAGAGGTGATTTCACTGGAGAATGTGCTAATGCAGAAGATGCCTTAGCTAAGGCTGAAAAACAATAAAGAGCATTGTATTATAATAGGAAAAGGAACGTAGCATATGTATCGAATAAACAAGCTTTTCAATCCTGATATCTTTCAAGGAAAATACAAGAAGAAACGATATTTTGAAGGTTGGTATTTTAAAATAACAGACAGTAAAGCAGAACAATCCTATGCAATCATTCCGGGAATATCAATTGGAGCATGGGATACTCATGCATTTATCCAAGTATTGGATACGGATAACAGGGTAAGCTATTTTCATTATGATATCAGTGATTTTCAGTTTAATGAAAATAAATTTGAAATCATGATAGGTGATAATTATTTTTCTAAAAGCAGAATTAGACTGAACATCGTTGGTAAAGAGATTAGCCTGCAGGGTGATTTGTATTTTTGTGATATTATGGAATTTCCGAAAACACTTTTCCGACCCGGAGTCATGGGGCCATTTTTATATAATCCTTCTATGGAATGTTACCATGATATCCTTAGTATTCAACATGATATAATCGGCCATTTGAAGATATCCGGAAAAACGGTTGATTTTAGTGAGGGAATCGGATATATCGAAAAAAATTGGGGAAGTTCTATGCCAAAATCCTGGATTTGGTTTCAGTCCAATCATTTTCAACCGGACGATGTATCACTCTTTCTCAGTGTGGCTAAAATACCATGCATGTGGGGAAGCTTTAATGGTTTTATGTCGTTGTTACGTTACAAAGACCGTATTTTTTTGTTTACAACCTATAACGGCTCTTGGATCAGAAAATTGTATTATAACAAAAATCGACTAAGAGTAACGATAAGGGATTGCCGTTTTCGTTTGGAAATAAGTGTTACTTATCCAGAGGGTGGGACAATCAAAGCTCCTGTTAACGGTCAGATGTGCAGAAGTATAGTAGAAAGTGTCAATGCAGTAGTAAAAGTTAGATTTTCTGACCGTACCGGTAATGTTTTGTATGAAGGCATTGGTACAAATGGTGGAATTGAGATAGTAGAATAACAAATAAGGAACTGTTATAAAGCATAAGGAGCGGTTGCAAAACAAATGCAAATTAAGATGGAATGAATTATTAGTTCGTTATCTTAACGCGGTTGTTTTACAAGCTCCTTATTTTTTAAGGATATAGAGGTTAATTGGAATGCTTTAATCTTTTGGCAAAAATTTTATGTACTTTTAATTTAAATACATTAACTGCCTTTACACCATTTGCATTAAATTCAAAGGAACTTTTTTTACTGTATTGTTGCATTAAATAGGTTAAGGCTTGTATTTTCTGTTCTTCAGATAATATTTCAATACTACCACTTCCGCAGATACTTTCAAATTCCATGCTGCAGCTACAGTCTTTTTCATCCAGAATTAATCGATGGGAACAATCCATCTCAAAACCAACCTTTGGATTTAAATTGATTAGATCAAGCTTCTTACCAGCTTTAGCACAATGAAAATATAATTCAATCTCACCGTTCTGATAAGTAAACCCAAAATTCATCGGTATAATGTAGGGGAATTCCTCATCAAATAATGCTAATCGGCATACATCACATTTCTTCATAATAGTAATTATTTCGTCCATATTAGTTACTTCACGGTCTTGTCTTCTCATATGCGCGCCCTCCTTTTTATTAAGATTAATTTATTTTAATTCTATAACTATAAATAGCTCTATTTAGATAATGTATTTGTAAATGTACATAAATTATATCATGTGTTAACCGATAAAGTATATAGATGATCAGTTAAATGAAATCTTAATTTTAAGTCTGTATTGAA
>JAQUYQ010000055.1:1762-14720 GCA_028691795.1 Herbinix sp. | reverse complement strand
CTGTTCTAATGACGGCCGGTTCTGTTATTAAAAAAGAATATGTAAGCAGACTAAAGGATTTAGGTATTAAACATATCTATGTTGAGGACGAAATTGCCCAAGGTGTTAACTTAACAGAGAGTATGGAAATACAAATAAAAGAACAGTGTCAGGAAGCTGTCAGGGATATTTTTTTAAAATATTCTTATCAAAGTGATTCCCAACTTGAAGAAATTAAGAAAGTAGTCGATGAAATTATTAAAGATATTATGTCGGAGCCGATGATAATCTATAATTTATCCAGTATCCGGGATAAGAGCGAAGCTACCTATTCGCATTCATTAAATGTATGTGCTTTATCAATTATTATAGCGTTTAGGCTTAAGCTTTCTAAGACAAAAATAAAGGATATCGCAATAGGTGCCTTAATTCATGATATCGGTTTTACGTCTATTACATTGGAATATAATAATATTAATATAGAAACCTGTTCTGAGAATGAACAAAAAGAAATAAAAAAACATACGATATATGGGTATTATGCAGTCGAAAAAATGAGTTGGTTGTCACAAACGGCTAAGGATATCATTATCAGCCATCATGAACGCATGGATGGTTCAGGTTATCCTTTCCATATCAAGGGTGACCGTATTAAAATAGGTGGAAAGATTGCTGCAGTTTGCGATGAATTTGACAGTATGGTTTACGGTAATATGACTAATAAGGTGAAGGTTCATGATGCGATTGATTATATTGTAAGCCAAGCAGGTGTTTTATTTGACCTTCGGGTAGTTAAAATATTTCTTGATTCGGTAGCAGCATATCCAACAGGATCGATTGTAACAACAAACCAAAATGAAGTAGGAATTGTTCTGAGGCAAAACCCAAAATGTCCAACCAGACCGATAATCCGTATTATCAAGAATCAGGAAAATAAAAAGCCAAAGGAATGGATTGAAAAGGATTTAACGAAGGAGCTTACTTTATTTATAACAGATACAATTTCAGAATAATAAAATAAGAACTTAAAACGTGGATGAAAGTTATTCATGTGTGGATTTATAATATAAAAATTGATGCAGCCGTAGATCGTTTTAAACTGAAGTCTTGCCAGTAGAAGCAAAATATGATATAAATAATTATTACATGAAATGAAGCTGGAATACGTAGAATATAATAAGTTTATCAGGCAATGAATGGAAGTGATAATTATGCATAGCTATTTGAGAGCAATCGGCTTTAGTAACATTAATAATAGAATGGACTTAAATCTACTTTTGGACAATATTATTGAACATCAGGCTAAAGTACGATCTATACAAATTGGTGAGACAGGAAGTCTTTCCGAAATAAGCATGGAGTATGGAGAAGGAATGGGAATCACTCTTCGCGGTGAAATGGATCAAAATAATAAGTTTCATATGGAACATTATTTTCCTTGCTTATATGGACAATATGTGAGTACAAGAGAAGAAGTAGGAATAAATAAAAGAGTGGATGCTGAAGCGTATACAGGTATGTGCGATGATTTCCGTCTAGGTGTATCCTTAATTTTTTATCTGCAGAATGTAATTGATTTTCTTGAAAAGAAGAAACAGAACATGCCAATGAGTACTTCATTTCCAATTACATTGGCTGCTTTATCCCTGGAAGGGAGGATTCTTCTGCCTATTGAAATGGATGAAGTTCAGGTGCGCAATATCAGTGCTGAAACAAAATATCGTAATAATCTGATTGCAGAGGCGAAAAAGGGTAACCAGGATGCGATTGACAGCTTAACGATTGATGATATTGATACTTATGCAATGGTATCAAGAAGAGCAAAAAAGGAAGATGTTTATTCCATTGTGGATACATCATTTATTCCATTTGGATCAGAATCGGATAATTACAGCGTGATAGCTACCATAACAGATAGTAATCTGATTATGAATGCTAATACAAAGGAAGAAGTTTATGATTTGCAATTAGTTTGTAATGATCTTAACTTCCGGCTATGTATTAATAAACAGGATTTACTTGGTGAGCCTATGGTTGGAAGAAGATTTAAGGGAAACATATGGATGCAGGGAAGTATTGCATTTTGTGAGCAAGTTAAGGATTAAATAAAAGAGTATTAAACATAAGGAAAGCAGTTCATTTTCACTGAAGGCTTTCCTTTTTTTCATGTAAACCATTATAAGTTATTGACTTACCGAGCAGGAAATAGTAGAATGATTGTGTTGCGTTCGTGTGCTTGTAGCTCAGCAGGATAGAGCGTCCGCCTCCTAAGCGGAAGGCCGTGGGTTCAAATCCCGCCAGGCACGTTATTAATAAAAAATTATTTAATAAGGATGTTGTAGTCTTACCAGTGAAATTCGGTAAAAACTGCAACATCCTTTTTTATTTCAAAGGAAATTGCTTTCTATGAAATAAAAAAGGATGTGCACCTCGCAAAGAGGAAGTTTATTGCTGCGCAATCCGCTCGGGCGCGAAAGTGTCAGCACGCTGATAGTTGGTTCTTATAATAACGGTTACATTAAGATAATTGTTTACAGAATAATGAATATAACGAAATTGTTTTCCTCAAAATAAGTGAGTAATATATCATTTTACATTGATTTTACAAAAACTCAACATAATCATGGTATTTGCTTAATTAAAATCATGGTATTTTATTATTGTAAGATGAAGAGAAAAAAGAAGAGAATAAAAGGAGATAAAAAAATGAAGAGAAAATTCAGAGGGATTATTACATTATTAATTGTTTGTGTATTAATGGCAGGAACACTCAGCGCATGTGGAAGTAAAAATGAGGAAAGTGATAATACAACTTCGGGTACTGAGGCTACAGATGCTCCTGAAGGAACAGATACAACTGAAACAACAGATACAGCAACAGAAGATTTAAGCGGAACCATTACAATGGCAGGTTCAACATCAATGGAAAAGTTAGCGAATGCAGCAGCAGAATCTTTCATGGCGAAATATCCTAACGCAACTGTTACAGCAGAATTTACAGGATCTGGTGCAGGAATTGAAGCAGTAACTGCAGGAACTGTTAATATCGGAAATTCTTCAAGAAACTTAAAGGATGAAGAAAAAAGTGCTGGTGTTATAGAAAACATAGTAGCTATTGATGGAATTGCAGTTGTTGCTGATAAAGCCAATACAGTAACAAACCTTACAAAAGATCAGTTAATTCAGATTTATAAGGGCGAAGTTACAAATTGGAAGGATTTGGGCGGATTAGATCAGCCTATCGTAGTTATCGGTAGAGAGTCAGGTTCTGGTACAAGAGGGGCATTCGAGGAATTACTTGAAATTGAAGATGCTTGCAAATATTCCAATGAAATCAACAGTACAGGTGGTGTAATGGCAAAGGTTGCTTCCACACCAGGGTCAATCGGATATGTTTCTCTTGATGTTGTAGATAATACAGTAATAGCTCTTAGCCTTGACGATGTACAGCCTACGGAGGAGAATATCAAAGCAGGAACATATTTATTAAGCCGTCCATTCGTTATGGCAACCAAAGGTGAGGTATCTGCACAGAGCGAATTGGTTCAGGCATTCTTCACATACATGCAGTCAGATGAAGGAAAAGAGCTTGTTAAGAGCGTAGGCTTAATCACTGTAGATTAATTAATAAAAAATTAGAGTTGCATCAGCTGAGGGAAGAGTTATCCTAGTAACGGATAGTTCTTCCTAGAGCTGTTCTAAAGTATATAAAAAGGAGAATTTATGAGTGATAAGAGTTTCTCTATCATTGGTAGTTTTAAAACGAAAAATACAGTTGAAAAAGTAGCATCATTCATCTTTATTGCATGTGCTTTTTTTGCGGTTATAGCCGTGTTTTCAATTACCATATATATGATTATAAGCGGAACACCGGCAATTTTTAAAGTTGGATTAAAGGATATTATTTTTGGAACGGTATGGAAACCAAGCGCTGATGTCCCAAGTTATGGTATACTATACGTAATTTTGACGTCTATTGTAGGTACAACTCTGGCGATAGGTATCGGTGTACCAATCGGTGTAATGACTGCAGTATTTTTAGCAGAAACAGCACCAAGACCATTAACCGGAATTGTAAAGCCAGCTGTTGAGTTATTAGCAGGGATACCTTCCGTGGTTTATGGATTACTAGGTATTCTAATTTTAAATCCAGTAATCTATAAACTTGAGATGTATGTTTATAAGGATTCACCTACTCATCAGTTTACAGGAGGTTCAAACCTGATCTCAGCGGTACTTGTTTTGGCGATTATGATTTTACCCACCGTTATAAACATCAGTGAAGTAGCATTAAAATCAGTGCCGACGCATTATAAACAAGCATCATTGGCTCTGGGAGCTACACATATCCAGACAATTTTTAAGGTTATTATTCCGGCTGCAAAGTCCGGTATTGTTACTGCAATTGTACTTGGTGTTGGTAGAGCAATCGGTGAAGCAATGGCAATCAGCTTAGTAGCAGGAAATGGTGCTAATCTTCCGCTACCGTTTAATTCTGTTCGTTTCTTAACGACGGCAGTGGTTAGTGAAATGTCATATGCATCCGGTACACATAAAGATGTACTATTTACCATAGGATTAGTTTTATTTGTATTTATTATGTTGATTAATATAGTACTTAACAAAGTTATGAAGGGAGGTAAGAAGGATGCCGACAGCTAAGAGTATTTATGAAAGACGTCCTAGACCCCTAGATAGCATAGCATATATAATTATCTATTTCTGTGCCTCGATATCTATCATCATTTTAGCAGGAATAGTGAGCTATGTTGCTTACAGAGGAATATCCTCCGTTACCTGGTCTTTTCTTACCTCAGTACCTAGTACAATTAAGGGTACCTTCGGTATTGCAGGTAACATCGTTAATACGTTGTATATTATTATCATAACATTACTTATTGCAGTACCTTTTGGAGTAGGTGCGGCAATTTACTTAAGTGAATATGCGAGGCCGGGAAAGTTGGTACAGCTTATTGAATTTACAACCGAAACTTTGGCAGGTATTCCTTCCATTATTTTCGGATTATTTGGATATGTATTCTTTGGTATAACAATGAAATTAGGTTATTCGGTATTAACAGGATCGTTAACACTAGTAATTATGGTACTTCCATTAATTACAAGAAACACACAGGAAGCCCTTAAAACTGTACCGGATAGTTATCGTAGCGGTGCACTTGGAATAGGTGCAACAAAATGGTACATGATCAGAACAATTTTATTACCTTCTGCAATGCCAGGAATTATAACGGGTATAATACTTTCTATTGGACGTATTGTAGGAGAGTCAGCAGCATTGTTATTTACGGCAGGAAGTGGATATCTGTTACCAAAACTTGGGGAATATGGGGAAGGATTAATAGATAAAATTACGCAACCAGGTGGAACATTAACTATACAATTGTTCCTTAGTATGGAAAAAGCACACTACGACGATGCATTCGGAATTGCACTTGTACTTCTTATCATTGTATTTGGTATTAATATGTTGACAAAATATTTATCCCATAAATTTGATGTGAACAAGTAAGAGTTTGGAGGCAAGCTAATTCATTTGTCATGAATACATGTGCTTTCGCACATAGATGGAGGATATATGAACAAGGATAAGATTATTACGAAAGATTTAAACCTGCATTACACAACCAATCATGCTTTAAAAAATATTAATATGAATATAAAGGAAAATGCGATTACTGCATTTATCGGGCCTTCCGGCTGCGGTAAATCGACCTTCTTAAAAACTATAAATCGTATGAACGATTTGGTTCCGGGAGTAGTAATTGAAGGATTAATAACACTGGATGGAGAAAATATTTATGATCCAAGAGTCGATACGACATTATTACGTAAAAAAATTGGTATGGTATTCCAACAGCCGAATCCCTTTCCGATGTCTATTTATGATAATATTGCTTATGGACCGAGAATTCATGGAATTAAATCAAAGGCAAAGCTGGATCAGATTGTGGAAGAAAGCTTAAAGGGAGCAGCGCTATTTGATGAGGTGAAGGATCGTCTGAAGAAATCGGCATTAAGCCTCTCCGGAGGACAACAGCAGAGACTATGTATTGCAAGAGCCTTGGCAGTAGAACCAGAGGTTATATTAATGGATGAACCTACCTCTGCACTTGATCCGATTTCTACATTAAAAATTGAAGACTTGATGTCAGAATTAAAGGAAAAATATACAGTGGCAATCGTTACACATAATATGCAGCAGGCAGCACGTATATCTGATTATACAGCATTCTTTTTGGTTGGTGAGGTTGTGGAATTTGCATCCACAGATACATTATTTACAAGACCAGTGGATAAACGAACAGAAGATTACATTACAGGTAGATTCGGTTGATTAAGTAGTTTGACATAAACTGTCACATCTACTATAATTAGGATTAATAGGAGGTATTTTATGACCGCTAGATTAAGCTTTGAACATGAATTACAATTACTAAAAGATAATTTGATGGAAATGGGACAATTGATAGAGGCCGCTATTGAGAAAACCTTAGAAGCATTTGAAACCCAGAATGAAACAATTGCGAATGAGATTATACTGGGTGACAGAAATATCAATGATATAGAAAAAACAATAGAATCAAGATGTCTTTCCTTGATTTTAAAACAGCAGCCGGTGGCAAGGGATTTAAGAATTGTTACTGCTGCGCTCAAGGTAGTTACGGATATGGAGCGGATCGGTGATCATGCTGCCGATATCGCAGAAATGATTATACGTGAAAGAAGAGAACCGATATTCAACCTGGTTAAACATATCCCAGAAATGGGTAGAGCTGCAAAAGAGATGGTACATGATGCAGTTGTGGCATTTACCAGTCTTAATATGGATGACGCTAGAAAAATAGTGAGCAGAGATGATATCGTTGATGATCTATTTGATAAAGTAAAAGAAGAAGTTGCATCCCTGTTGCGCACTTCGAATGAGCATGTAGACCAATGTGTAGATATATTAATGATCGCCAAATATTTTGAACGGATTGGTGATCATGCCGTAAATATTTGCGAATGGGCAGAATTTCATGAAACCGGATCCGTTAATAACATCAGAATATTATAAAAAATGGGAGGGAAAACCATTTGGACAAAATTTATGTTATTGAGGATGACGAAAGCATCCGTGAATTATTAAAGGTTGCATTGGAAGGCTATGGATACCGTATCAAAGCTTATGAGTCAGCAGAGCCGGCTCTTTTGGATATGAAAGAAGATAAGCCGGACCTTGCAATATTTGACCTGATGCTTCCCGGAATGGATGGACTGTCTGCAATTCGATTACTCAGGCAGGATACCCAATTAAAGAATATTCCTGTCATCTGTTTGACTGCCAAAGATAAGGAACTGGATAAGGTTATGGGACTGGATGTCGGTGCAGACGATTATATTACAAAACCCTTTGGAGTATTAGAACTGGCGGCAAGGATCAGATCCTTATTACGCAGATCAGTAAAAGATGATAGCGCCAACTATATTATGGTTAAAACTGTTTCGATAAATACACAAACAAGAGAAGTCAGAAATCAAGGAGAGTTAATTGAACTTACCTTTAAGGAATATGAACTTCTATTATATTTAATTGAGCATGATTCCCGTGTTGTTAACAGAGACGAGCTTTTAAACCAGATATGGGGTTATGATTATGATGGTGAAACAAGAACATTGGACAGCCACATTCGTACCTTACGACAGAAATTAGGAAATGTCGGTATGGACTGTATTAAGACAGTAAGAAGTGTTGGTTACCGTTTTGTTAAGAGTTAATACGAAACGAAAGAATATACCAAGAGAATAGGATTAATTAAAGAAGGTGCTGTTGCAAGAAATTATATTCTTATTTTAAGTGGGGGCTATAGCCCTTGCCTTTAAGAAATTTTGCAACAACACCTTCTTATATTTATGTCGCAATTAAGTGGCGGGAATGGAGACATATGAAAAAAGCAATTTTTCAGAGATTTATATTGATATTATCGCTGGCACTTATTTTAAGCGGCAGTATTTTTTGTGCGGTAATAAGCAATATCCTTCTGGATAAGACCGAGGGGGATATGCTTTATTCGGTAAGAATTGTAGATCATGAAATAGACTATAAGGGTGATTTGAAATCACAGCTTGACATTCTAAAGGAAATTGACGGAAATGAAACAACACGTTTTACTATAATAGACTTAGATGGAAAGGTTATAGCCGACAGTGATGTAGAAGACAACTCTATTATGGAGAATCATAGGGATAGAGAAGAAGTGAAGGAAGCATTGAAAACAGGAATTGGATATGCGATAAGAGAATCGGAAACCTTAAGGCAATCGATGTTATATGTGGCTAGCATATCCTCTAGCGAAGAATATATAATTCGTATCGCGGTCCCCTTTTCTGGAATAGAGCAATATACTTGGTCGTTGGTACCGGCAATATTAATAAGTATCGGAGTAACATTGATTATATCGATAATATTAGCCAATCGTTTTGCACAGTCAGTTACAAAACCACTTAAAGAAATTGCGGAAGAAATGCTAAAGTTAAAAGAAGAAAAGCCGGACTTTCATTTTAAACATTATCAATATGATGAAATGAATGTGATCGCAGATACTACAATGCAGATGTCAAAGTCCGTAAAGGAATCAATGAACCGTATTGAATTTGAAAGGCTGGTACGGCAGGAATTCTTTTCAAATGCTTCTCATGAACTTAAAACACCGCTTACTTCAGTGCGAGGTTATGTTGAATTACTGGAAAATGATATGGCAACCAATGAAAAGATGAAAAAGGATTTCTTATCAAGAATCAAAATGGAAACAGGAAATATGACGAATCTAATTAATGATATACTGATGATTTCCCGTCTGGAAACAAAGGAAGCGGAGGTTGTCTTGTCAGAGGTACGAATCTGCCCATTGGTAAAAGAGGTATGTAATTCCCTGCAGCCACTTGCAACGGAATATCAGGTAACGGTAAGTATGAATTGCAGGCCGCTCAGTATGCATGCTAATTTACAGCAATTAAGGGCATTATTAGGTAATTTAATAACCAATGCTATTAAATATAATAAGCCTGGAGGTTGGGTTTATATTACAGTATTCTCAGAATCAAAAGATGTTGTCATAATCATTGAGGATACCGGAGTTGGCATTCCGGAGGATTCAAAACAGAGGGTATTTGAACGGTTTTATCGTGTAGATAAAGGAAGAAGTAAAAAGGTTGGCGGAACCGGGCTAGGGTTGTCAATAGTTAAACATATCGTAGGATTTTATAACGGTTCAATTGAATTAGAAAGCAAACTGATGGAAGGAACAAGGTTTACTGTCAGACTTCCAATTAAACAGAACGAGTCAGATAAAATATAGTAAACTTTCATCCCAAATATGCCGATATATAATATCATATATCTAGTAGAATATTTTAAATACTTAACGAAAACTAAATGTATGAGATCTTCAGAGGGGCAATTATTTTAGAAAATTATAAGATACTCGCTTTAAAATGCGAAGAAGGAGTATATCTGGCGTGAATAAGAGAATGAATATTATATTTTTTGGCATTTGTTTTTTAGCTTCCCTTATAGGAGAAGCATATTGTTTGTTGATTCTTAATGGAGATACGTTAAGCACGGTTGGGATTGGTATGGTTGTACTTATAACCGGCTACTTGTTAATGGATTCTATCAAAAACTTGATAAAATCGAAAAATGAAAAAATTATGTTTTATTTAGACCGTATCTTAACAGAAGAAACTGAAAAATGGAACGAGCGATTTACCGAACTTACCAACATACAAAAAGCCACCTATACAGCAACGAAGAAAAATAATGCAATGCTTAGCGAAAAGCTGAGTGAGGTAGTACTTATACTGGATTCTATGGAGAATAATTATACAAAGGAAACGCAAAGGATGATAGAGCTCCAAAAGAGATCGATGGAAGGCCAGAAGAATTCTTTGAATATGGAACTTCATTATAATAAAGAAAATACGAAACAAATAATAAATGCCCTTCATGAAGAAGGGACTAAGATGGATTTGGGTGAACAACTATCAAGAATCATTAATTTACTTGAAACAAATAATGAATTATTAAAATCACGCAAGGATTACATAGATAATTCAGATTATGATTTACGTTCAGTAAAAGCGGATGAACAAGAATATGAGCAAGAGGAAAGTGATTTTAATTATGAAGATGCCTTAACGGAAGATTCTTATGATCCATTAGCAACATTACAGCAAATGGATGAAGAGGAACCAAAGGAAGAAAATGCCCCAGAACTCTATGAAACCTTCCATGAGGAATCAGAGCTTGAGGCAGTAAAATCGATTGAAGATATAAAGAAGCAGCTTTCCCAGAATGTTCTATCATTTGCCGATATTGAGCAGCTACCTTTGGAAGAGATAGCGATTCAGCATTTAGGATTACAAACTTCTGATGTGGCAGTAGACCAGATATCGGAGGCACAATCTTTTGAAGAAGCAGATGCCCAACCATCAAAAAGTATCAATGTCACACCAATTTATGATGATCCAAATAAGGCATTATCTGCAGATGAAATAGCCGCTTTATTTGCATCAATCGGTAATTAGATATTATAAATTAAAGAAATCATCCTTATATGATTTTCTAAGTGCTCTCTTCTTATAATATGCATGTCTTCGTTTTAAGCGAGGACGCTCAACAAAATTGTAATATAAACCAATTACTATAATTATTAATCCTACAATACTACCAATTATTAAAGGGCGTAAGCTACGGCTTGATTTAGAAGCAGTAGTTGAGTTAGAATTGGGGGTTGCCGTAGGATTATTTTTTGTATTTGACTCAGTCTGAATTAACGCGGGCGTTTCCGTGCTATGGTATAGGATATCAGCTCCACCGACGTACTTGCCATCATATGTGTAGGATATTTTACCAATTACTTTACCATCGGATCCTGAATCAGCAGAAGTAGACGTATCGGATGAGAAGAAAGATACTTCTTTTAGTGCATCCTCAAAGGAAGCTGTATTTGGTAGAACAAGATATCCATTTTTATCAGTTATTATAGGAGTATCAGATTGACTAAGCAAGGAATTATACCTTGTGAATAAAGGAGATTCACTAAGTGTAGCCGAATCTTCTAAGTCAGCAATCGGATATATTGAAAAATTATCAAAGGCATAATCGAATAACTTCTGTGTATCGGTATATTGGTGCTCATTTGAATCATCCTTCATAATCACACAAATTAATTCTAAATCCCCTCTCTTAGCAGCGGATACCAGTGTGAATCGGGCAATATTAGTGTAACCGGTTTTTCCACCGATACAGTCATCATATAGATAGCCATCACTTTTAACAAAATCATGGTGATTATGCAAATATCTGGTTTCGGTCTGAAGATTGGTGGGTGGAATCTGATAGGAGCGAGTATCAAATATTTTACGAAAGGCCTCATTTTTCATGGCTTCTCTTGTAATCAGAGCCATATCATAGGCAGTAGTATAATGATTATCCTCCGGTAAACCATGTGGATTCACAAAATGAGTATTCTTACAGCCTAAGCTTTTTGCCTTTTCATTCATTAAATTAGCAAAATTATCTACACTGCCTGCAACATGTTCTGCAACGGCATATGCAACATCATTTGCTGATTCTAATAGTATTGCATAGAGACATTGCCGCATCGTCAGCTGTTCACCAACATTAATCCAAAGTCTGCTGCTGTCTGCATCAACATCATATACAGCATTTTCTGAGAAGGTTACAACATCACCTAATGAGGAATTCTCAAGGGCCAGTAAAACAGTCATGATTTTTGTTATACTGGCAGGATAATGTTCATCATTAATATTCTTTTCATATAAAACAAGTCCGGTTGAAGCTTCCATGACAATAGCTGATTCTGCGTAAACACTGGGACCGCTTGGCCAATCTTCTTTGGTGGTATCTTCTTTCGTTGTAGCCATAGCTTGGGTTGTCCCAATCAAAGGGGATAAAATTATAATAAAAATGCTAATAATAGCAGTCCATTGTCGCTTCATAATAAAAACCATGCCTTTCATCAAATCCTGCAAACGTTAGGCCGCAGGCACAAATTTACGTGTGAAAAATATTAAGCCAATCCCTTATGGTTTGGCTATTTGAATGAAACAAATATAATACAGAAAATAAAGTCTCCCCTATTGTACTATAGGTAAAAAACCTTGTAAATATCTAAATGATTAACGTTTTATAAAAATAATTGGCTCAAGAGCCATAAGACATTAATTCACCAAATTGGCTGCCTTATGGCTCTAAAAACCAATAGATTATCTTATAAAATTTGTTATGGCTCTGACTACCGGATTAGGTACCGGATATACATCTTTACTGTATTCTTTGATTTTTAACATCCAGCTCATATTATTTGCAAGGTTTTTTAACACACTGATACCTTCGGCATCCTGTAGAGCCTCACCGGGAGCAGCTCCGTGAATTACATTCCAATAATAAGAGGGTGCAACCATCATTTCAGATATCAAAAAGTAATTATTCAGCTGATCAAAGGTAGCAACACCGCCGGATCTTCTCAGTACGGCTACCGATGCACCAACCTTAAGCCGCATTCTGCCGCGATTTGCATAAAACAAGCGATCAAGAAAGCATTTCATCGTGCCGGAGATGCTTGAATAATATACAGGGCTGCCAAGAATCAAGCCATCAGCTGCATATATTTTGTTAACGATTTCGCGAAAACTCTCATCAGAAAATGTACAGTGACCTTCACTGCAACGGTTGCAAGAAATGCAGCCTTTAATATCCATATTTCCAACATGTATAATTTCAGTTTCGATGTTCTGTGCGGTAAGCTCATCACAAACGGTCTTAAGTGCTAAATAGGTATTTCCCTTCGGTTTTGGACTTCCATTAATTGCAATAACTTTCATAAGAACCTCCATATGAGAATACTAAATATTTCTTATAGTATACTACAAGCATGTTTCGTTTGGAATAGGA
>JAQUYQ010000055.1:0-1662 GCA_028691795.1 Herbinix sp. | reverse complement strand
AATAATTTAATTTGTGATAGGAAACTTTGAAAGTATATAGTGTCTATTCGAATAAATTGCCATATAGGGACAAAAACATCATAGTATTAAAAAGTGCAAGGAGAAATCACATGAGACTGAGAAATATAAGGGGCTCCAGAGAAACGGTGGCGTCAAACGATTACGTAATTCATGAGCCTGAACAATATAAAGGAAAGTGGAACACCATATTTAAAAACGAAAATCCCATCCATGTGGAAATCGGTATGGGAAAAGGCAAATTCATCATGCAGTTGGCAGCTATGAATCCAGACATCAATTATATTGGGATTGAGAAATACTCCAGCGTACTTCTTAGAGCATTAGAAAAAAGTGAGGAAACGGAGCTTAAAAATTTGTATTTTATCCGTTTTGATGCAGAATATCTAAACGACATATTCGGGGTGAATGAAATTGCTAGAATCTACCTTAATTTTTCTGATCCCTGGCCAAAGGATCGCCATGCAAGAAGAAGATTAACTTCCAAAGAATTCTTAAAACGTTATGATGCATGTTTAAAGAAGGAGGGTGAAGTAATTTTTAAAACGGATAATCGGGAATTATTTGATTTTTCGTTGGAAGAAGTAAAGCTGGCCGGTTGGGAGCTTAAAGATGTTACCTTTGATTTGCATAACAGCGAATATCTTGAGGGTAATGTGATGACAGAATATGAAGAAAGATTTGTGGCAAAAGGAAATCCGATTCAAAAATTAATAGCCTATAGAAATTAACTAGAAAGATTTTATCTCAAATAGGGTCCTAAATTAACCTTACTTTCATAAAATGGTATAAACCGAATAGGAAAGTGTGCCCAAGATGAAAAAAAACTGGAAGTCTAAGTTGGCTAAAGCAACCGGAGGAAACCGCAATATCGACAGAAAAATAATGAAGATGAAATCCTCATGGGATGAAGTTGAAGGTATTCTAAATAGTTCTGTGAAAAAAAAGAAAAGATAAGTAAAGTGTTTGAATTTACTTTACTTTTGTAATATCATAAAATTATATCACATAATAAAAGGATGAAGTGAGATACTAATTAACAATAGGATAAATATGAGCTAACATGAAAATTACATGACTCATACAATAGAATGGAGGAAGAATAATGGCTATTCAATTTACAGATGCAAATTTTCAAAAAGAGGCTTTAGAATCGGACATCCCAGTATTGGTAGATTTTTATGCAGACTGGTGCGGTCCTTGTAAGATGGTTGCGCCGATTGTCGCAGAATTAGCAGATGAATACGCAGGAAAATTCAAGATAGGCAAATTAAACGTGGATGAGGCATCTGAGACAGCGTCGAAATATCATGTTATGTCCATCCCCACATTAATGATCTTTAAAAATGGAGTTGCAGTAGATACTGTAGTGGGTGCAGTTCCAAAGAAAGCATTACAGGATAAGTTGGAGGCTTTTAAATAAGATCAGTGGGTTATAAGTCAAGAATCCCCTTATAAACAACCAAATATAAGGGGATTTCTTGCTAAATTGATAAAAAGTATATATTTTTTAAAAAATGGTTGAGTGAAAAGTTAAATTCCACTGTAAAGTTAAATTCCACTATGAAGAGTAAACTCCACTTTGTAATGCTTGAGCTCTATATTTTTAAGAAAAAATGTATTATAATGACACTGCAAACAATG